>NZ_JADFBZ010000004.1:0-76027 GCF_015223095.1 Moraxella sp. K127
TAAGTCCCTGTTATGTTTTGATTTTTAGGATAAAATTTGATGAAATTTTTAAAAACCGCTTTGCTTGTCAGCTTGACGGCAGTCTCTTTAATCGCCTGCTCCGCCGTAAAAGAAAAATGGGAGCGTATGCCTGTGGTTAATGTCAGCTACACCCAAGAAATACAAGGCTTAATGCCGATTGAAGCCAAATACACGCAAATGGGGCAATTTGCTGTTGTCTCGCAAACCGTGCCAAGTGGCGAAAATTATTTTAAAGAACACAAAATCTGGTATCCACAAAACATCAATCAAATCAATGGTAAATTGCCCGTTGTGGTGTTCGCCAATGGTACAGGCGTGCCGTATTACAAATACGAAGCGGTGTTTGAGCATTTGGCAAGCTTTGGTTTTGTTGTGATTGGCAATGATGATAAAGAAAGTTGGAGCGGATTGTCATCAAGTCAATCGCTTGCGGTGCTAGATAACTTAAACAGCGATAAAAATTCAATATTTTTCAATAAATTGGATACCAAAAACGCAGGCATTAGCGGTCATTCGCAAGGCGGTGTGGGGGCAATCAATGGGGCAACCCGTTTTGCCAATTCACACCAATTTAAAGCGGTTTATACTTCCAGTGCGACCAAATTGGCGTTGGCAAACGGCTTAAAATGGGATTATGACATCAGCAAAATCCGTGTGCCGTATTTTGCCGTTTCAGGCACAGGCTTGTTTGATGCAGGCAATGGCAAGCCCGATAGCGGTATCGCCCCTTTATCATCGCTACAAGAAAATCATCACAAAATCCCAAACGGTCAATGGGCGGTTTTCGCTCGCAGAAAAAACACCGACCACGGCGATATGCTGTTTAAAGCAGACGGCTATATGACCGCTTGGTTTATGTATCATTTAAAAAATGATGTCAATGCAGGCAAAATGTTAGATGAAATCAAACGCAATCCAAATTGGCAAGATGTGATGATAAAGCGTTGATGATGAAAACACCGTTTGCAAAATGTGAGCGGTGTTTTTATTTTATTAAAATCAAAATTCCCTTGCAAATCGTCCGAAAATTGACTAAAATACGCCACTTCGTCAATATTCGGACTATTTTTATGAATACATTAACCCCCAATCAAATAGACCAAATCGCCGATGTCGCTGTGCAAATGATGAATGATTATGCTCAATTTGCCAAAAAGCACAATGTAAACGACAACGAGCTTGGCATACTCTACACACTGTGGGTGGACGGTGCGTGCAGTCAGTCGCACATTGCCCAAAAACAGCTTATCGCCAAACAAACGGTCAATACGCTATGCCAAAAATTTATCAAAGACGGTCTGTTGATAAGCCAGCCTTGCGATACAGACAAACGCCAAAAGGTGTTGCATTTTACCGATAAAGGGCGAGCCTTTGCCGAGCCGATTATTGCCGATTTACTCGCCCAAGAAAACAAGGCAATCGCTGAATTTGGCGTTCGGAGAGTGGCATTTTTATTAAATGAATTAAAAGACTTACAAGGCGTACTTGCCAAGTATTTGGAGTAACCAATGACAACTGCGGTTTAGACCTTAAAACACATTGCACGCACCAACCACAAAAAATTAACGCTAACATTTGCTAACATTTGCCCTTGTGGCAACCGAGAATCTTTTGTTTGTGCTGTATCCATTGGTGGGCAGTTTTGCGGTCAATGCGGTGCTTTCTGGCGATACTGTTAAGGCGTTGGCGTATGCATTCATCGTCTTTGTGATGTGGGCGGTGGGGTCGGCACGGCGAGCGGTGGACACACGGGCGTTTGTGCGGATTTATGCCAGTCTTGCCGTGCCTGCCATTTTGAACCAAAAACAAAAAGGCACAACGTCCAGTGCTATCGCCCACGCCAATTTGGCACGGCAATTTGTGGACTTTTTTGAGACGCATTTGCCTGTGCTGATTACCGCAGGATTTAATATTGTCGGTTCGGTGGTCATGCTTATCATCATTGAGTTTTGGTCTGGGGTGATTTCGTTGGCTATTTTGTTGATATTTATGATGATTTTGCCAAAATACACCAAGATGAATGACCGACTTTATTTTAAATTGAACAACCACATAGAAAACGAAGGCAATCTGATTGAGCGTGGACAAGCAGGCGAGCTGGTTCGCCATTATGATTTATTGTCAAAAATCCGCATTGGTATTTCCAACCGTGAAGCGATAAGTTTTTTTGTGATTGGTGTGTCGCTTGCGGTGCTGTTTGGGATAACTTTGGCGATTTTGGCAAACAAATCGGTGCAGGCAGGACACGTTTATGCGGTCATTACCTATCTGTGGGCGTTTGCGATGAGCATTGATGATATGCCAAGATTTGTAGAGAAATTTTCAGAATTAAGAGACATTGGAGCTAGGGTACAAATATGACTTTAACTGTTAAAAACATCCGTCCATTTACGCCATATTTTGCTGATTTTAAACGGCTGTATCATGCGGTATTTCCTGATAAAGCACGTTTTCCCATACCGCTACTTGTGCTGATGTCGGTGCGGTCTGATGTGGATTTTTGGGCAGTGCTGGATAAGGGCGAATTTGTCGGATTTGTGTATTTGATTAACGACAAAAAAGCAACCTTTGTGCTGTATTTGGCGGTGGACGAACGCCAGCATTCCAAAGGCTACGGCTCGCAAATTTTGGCACTCATTGAACGCAAAAAAGCAGGCAAAACCATTGTGCTAGACATTGAAACGGCTGATAACACAGAAGCGGACAACCACGCCCAACGGGTCAAACGCCAAGCGTTTTATGTGAAAAATGGCTTTGAGCGAATGGATTTTCGTTTGCAGGATAATGATGATTATCTTGATGTTTTGTGCAAAAACGGACGGATTGACGAAAAAGCGTATCACGCCTTAGTTACCAAACCTGTGTTTGGGTTGGTGAATATTCGGACAAGAAAGCGGTAGAGCATGGGATTTATAATTCTTTGGTTAAAGTGATTTATTAGACTTCCTGCAAAACCCCAAATTAAAGAAAACCGTTCTAATGGTTTTCCTACCCGCAGGCAAGCTTGGGGCGAACGGAAAACTGGTTTTGCAGGAAGTTTATTTTCCATTTTTAAAAATTAAATTCCCATTTATCGCCATTCCTTTTTATTTTAAAAAAGATATAATGATACCAATTCATCAACGAGAACAATCATGACAACATTTAAAATCACACTCATCGCCCTATCCCTTGCCACATTTGGCGTGGCGTGTACGCCGATTGACAAACTGGCACACCAAACGAGCCAAGCGGTCAAACAGGCAGGGCAAAGTGTTCATCTTTCCCATGCTAAAACGGTGGAAAATCTGCACTTTATCAACGACCTAAAAAGCCCCGAAGATTTGGTGCAAATCCCCAATACCAAATGGCTGATTGCCAGTGGCATGACGCACCATAGTGGATTGTATTTGGTGGACAGCCAAACTCGCCCGCCCAGCGACTGATTGCCCCCAAGGCGTCTGCGGTGTCTCATGAGTTTAAAAACAGCAAGCCACAGCCCCATGCCGATGAAATGCAAATTCATGGGGTGAGCATTCGAGATATTGGCGGTGGCAAATCGCTTCTGTATGCGGTCAATCACAACAGCTTTGACAAAAATATCACGCACGAGAGCGTTGAAGTGTTTGAAGTGAATGCCAACACCGCCACACCAACAATCACATGGCTAGGTAACGTGCCAATGCCCAAAGATGACAAAGGCAGGTATTTGGCAGGCAATGCGGTGGTATCAGGCTCGGACGGCTCAATGTATGTTACCGTGATGATGCACCCTGAGCATGAGCTTGGTGATATATTTACAGGTAAAACCACAGGGGCAATTTATCGCTGGACACCCACCACACAAAAATTTGAGAAATTGCAAGGCTCGGAATTTAACGGCAACAACGGCATTGAGCTATCCAAAGATGGCAAGCACATCTTTGTTGCCCATATGCAAAAGTTGAGCAAATTAACGAACACCAACCCTGCCAAAATCGTAGCCACCACGACACTGGATTATGGCGTGTTTGACAATTTGCATTGGCATGGCGATAAACTCATTACCGCAGGGTCAATGACGGTGTCGTGTGATAATGGCTTAACCTTTGACTGTCTAAAAGATTTTCACATCACCACAATCAATCCTGATAATTTGGCGGTTAAACCAATCTATCAAGGCAAATACAGCAAAGATTTTAGCGGAGTTTCGACCGTATTGGCGGTGGATAATACCTATTATCTAGGCTCGTTTTATAGAGATAAAATGGCGTATTTTGAAGGGGAATGAGCCATAAAAGAAAACACCGTTTTTAAAAAGCGGTGTTTTTTTGAGTTATTTTAGCCTAATCACTTCCCCATCTTTTGGGATACTCACTTTATCAGCGATTTTCTCGCCAATCACAAATTTACGCATATCTTCACGACTGACCGAATTATGGTTGGTGGTGTCCATATGCACGGTGATGATGTGGGCATTGGGGGCGACTTGCGTGGCTTTTAGCACGTCATCCACGCCCATGATGATACTGTCGGATATGCCGTTAATACGAGCGTAACCTGTGTTCATGACCAGATATTTTGGCGTGTGTTTGTGCAGGGCTTTATTGACTTCGGCAGTCCAGACGGTGTCGCCCATGATGTAGGTGGTGGGGTGTCCGTCTTTTTTGATGACCACGCCCATTGCTTCGCCGAGCAAGCTGGCAAGCTGGGGATTGGCATAAATCGCTTCTGTGCCATGACTTCCGCCTGTTTTGTGCAGTTCCACACCGCCAAAGGTCGCCTTGTCGTGCAAAACCGTTACATTTTTAAAGCCTTGTGAGCGGATAAGTTTGGCATCGTCTTCGTGTTGTACAAAAATCGGCAAATGCTTAGGAATCGCCTGTTGGGCGGTTTCGTCCCAATGGTCTTCGTGCGTGTGCGTTACGATGACCGCATCCACGCCCTTTATAATGTCCTTGATGGGCATGGGCAACTCAATCATCGGCGACTGCAAATGACTATTATAAGTGCCGTCAAAGCCTGCCATTGAGCCTTTTTTGGCAAAAAATGGGTCTACCAAAAAGGTCTGCCCTGCGTACTCAATCCTGGCGGTGGCGTTGCGGATATGCTGATAGCTGTCTAGGGCAAAGGCAGAAATGCTTACACTTAGAGCTAGGGCGGATAGGGTTAATTTTTTAAACATAAAATGTCTCACTGTGGATTGGTAAAAACAAGCGTATTTTAGGGTAGATTGGCAGGCGTGAAAATGGGCAAGATTGCCATTTATCGTAAGGATTTTGCTAAGTTGAAAATACTTAAAAAATAATGAAGGACAAGCAAAAGTCTAATGTAACAGTTGGATAAATATAGTTGTGTACAATTTGATTTTATGCTATTATCCGCCCAAATTTATTTGGAAAATTAATCATGCACGACCAACTAAGACTTTGTAATCAGCTCTGCTTTCCACTCTATACCATCTCCAAAGAAATCACACGCCGTTATACGCCATTTTTGCAAGAGCTTGATCTGACTTATCCGCAGTATTTGGTCATGCTCGTGTTATGGGAGTCTGATGCGATGAGCGTGGGCGAGATTGGCGAGCAGTTGCACCTAGATAGCGGTACGCTTACCCCACTTCTAAAACGTTTACAAAGCAAAGGGTTGATTGACCGAGTTCGCTGTGTCAATGACGAACGCAGTGTCAAAATCACTCTAACCGAACAGGGGCAAGCCATGGAAAATCAAGCGGTAGCGATTCCTTATAAGATGGCAGAACAGCTGAATTTATCCGATGATGAAGTTGATACGCTAAAAAAAATCGTTTCAAAATTAAACAGTTAGCATTTATTTTAGGGATTTTTGATAAATTTTATAAAAATATATTGTATACAATTTAATTTTGTACTATAATAATTTCATCAAGTTAATAACCATGCTTTTAAGGAGCAATCTTATGAAAATTTTTTATCACACATCAGCCACAGCCACAGCCACAGCCACAGGCGGACGAGACGGTCGCACCCAAGTAGATGACGGCTCAATCGGCTTTGATTTGGTCGGCTTTCAAAACGAAAGCGGTAAAGTCGGCACCAACCCAGAACAGCTTTTTGCCATGGGCTATGCCGCCTGCTTTGACAGTGCGATGAATCATGTCGCCCCAACGCTAGGCATCAAGCCCGAGCAATCTAGCACCACTGTGGCGGTCGGTATCGGTCAAAAGGCGGACGGTGCATTTGGTTTGGATTTGGACATCACCATCACCGTAAAAGGTCTAAGCGAAGAGCAGGCGAAAACCTTGATTGAAAAGGCTCATGCCGTTTGCCCTTATTCAAATGCTGTGCGTGGCAATGTGGACGTACGTTTGCACGTGAATTTGATTCAAACTTTTGATTTGTAATTGGTTTGATAATAAAAAACACCGCCCAGCGATATTGTTAGGCGGTGTTTTTTATTATAAATTTAAACCACATCAATCCAATCACGGTCTTTTAATGCTTCTAGGGCGATACCATGGATAAGCTCTGTCGGTGCGGTGCAAAGGCTTGATAAGACACGGATTTTATAGCCCTTGGCAAGGGGTGATAAGGCGGTGTGGGTTACGCAGTTTTGGGTTGTGCCGAGCATAATATCGTGCCAGATGTGGAAATGATAAATATGCAGGACATTAACACCGCTTATGAACGTATGCAAAAAAGCGATGTGAAATATCGTTTTGTGATTGATATGGCGAGTTTGAAGGGGTAATTTTAGGATAAGGGAAACACCGTTTATTGCAAAATAAACGGTGTTTTTTATCAAAAATTATGGGTGCTGATTATTCAGTTGGGTAAATAAACCCACGATTTCGCCACCGTTCTTTTACAAACCCCTCAAAATCAAACTTACCTAAATTCAAATCATCTGCGTGGTCAGTAACAATGATTTGTGGTGAATAGCCATATTTTTTCTGTAATTTATCGCAATAAATTGCCAGTTGTTTAAAAATATTTTCAACTTGTTTAATATCATCATCAAACTTTTCTGCGTTAAAATTGGTATTAAGTTGTTGTTCCAAAATTTTAATGTCATCTGCATTAAAATTATCAGATGTATCATATTTAAAATTTGGAAAATATACTTGGGTTGGCTGGTCAATCATTAAAATTGAAGGAATCAAACATTTAGAGTTGTTTGAAAATAAATCTAATGATTTTGAATTATCTAATTCCACAAAATATTGGTGTAATGCTAAAAATAAGGTTAAATGACTGTATAGCCAATTTGCACCACTACCCATTGAACGCAGGTAAACTTTTTCATTCTTTGATTTTTGGTGATACAAATCAAAATTTTCAAAAGAAAACTTTAAATTTATCGGCGTATAAGAGTCCTCAAAATTAAAATGTTGTCCAATTTCACGCATAATTTGACTGACTTGAATGTCCGCCTGCTTAATTTCAGCTTCAATATTATACGCTTTCTTTTGTTCTTGATAATTTTTTAATTCTTTATTCAAACCATCAATTTTATTTGTTAATTCCACATCATTATTAGATGATGTTTTATCCAAAAGATAAAATATATCGTTTTTAAGACTTACTGCAATATCAAATAATTCTTTAAATTTTTGCACCGATTGATTATTTTGTCCTATTTTTGACATTTCTGCTTTTATAACTTCTATTTCTTTTCTGCATTCTTTAATCTCTTTTTCTGTTTTGTCAAGATGTGTTTGCAATTCATTTTGAAGTGCCTTATTTTTAACAATATTTCTTGATACCACATCAATTGCTTGCTGTAGTTGTTTTGCTTGCTCTGTCAAGCTAATATTGGTTGTATGACAAAATGGGCATTCCGATTTTTGAATATCATCAATATGCTGATTATATATTAAATCATTAGTAAGTTTATTTTCCAATGTTAAGGAGCGATTTATTTTATCTCTTTTAATACATAAACTTTGATGTTTTATATCCAGCTCACCAAGCCTTACCCTTAACTCACCGTAGCGTTGAGACAATATTTCGGTATGATGATTGATATTATCATATTTGATGATTAGATTTACCTCTGATTTAAAATCATCGGTAGGTGTGATACCAAATTTAAACTCTGGGAAAGAATTAGGTAAGTTATCCAAAAACAAAATACCTTTTAATAATTGTATTTTATTTTCCAAATTTGGTAAATTATCTTTGATAAATTTATCCAATTGTTCTTTTTCTCTATTTAGTAATTTTAATTCATTTTTGACACGCTCAAAATTTTGAGCAATTAAAAAATATTGCTGGTCAGCAAATCCCAAAAATATTTTAATGTGCTCCATTACTTGCTCTCGCTTTTCTTTTTCATCAAAGCGATAAAATAAAGCGTGTTTATTGGCAATTAAATTTTGATGTTGAAACATAAAAGAAGTAAAACTGCGAATAGTAGGTCTTGGCAAAGCCTTACCCCGTATTTCTTTTGCAATTTCAGATTCCTCAACGTCTTTAATACCAATAAATTCATCATTTAATGTATTGAGATAGTGTGTTAATGTCATTGATTGTTTTTCATAAAAATAATCATTATTGATATTTTGATGATATTCCTGCTCTTTCACAAAATAACACTCTCTAATATTTTCAGAATTCCTTGCTAAAACATAATAACATTGGTTGGTTTTAATATAAATATAATAAATTTTTGCATTATCTGTAATTACGCCTACAGGAATTGTGTATTCACTACTACCAAAACAATAGTCCACAATTTCAATCAACGCACTTTTGCCCGTTGAAGATTTGCCTGTAATAATATTTAAACCTTCTTGTAATGGAACACGATGAATATTACCATCTTTATCCAAAACACCAATTTCACATATCATCATTCTCATAATTTCACTCCCAAATATGAATAAATTTCATCTACTGAATATTTTCCAAATAATAAAGCAAGTCTTTCTGCTATTTTGGAATCTGGATTGAATTTTTTTACAGTTTTTTTATCCAAATTATTGGCATAAATATTTAATTCATCAATATTTAAATATAGCAATTCTTTTCCTAAACAATATTGCAAGCTCTGTCTTGACAACATCTGCAAAGCATCTATCCTTTCTTGAAAATCATAAAGTTCTTTTTTGTTTTCAAAAATGGTTAATAATGAACTTCTTTTATTTGAACCAGTGATTTTATTCGTATATTTTGAATGGCTGCATAATGGAATGATTAAAGGTAATAAGAGTATGTTGTTCTGATATTCTGGTAAATTACTATAAAAACGATAAATATACTCTCCATATTTAAATGGATTATATTGAATATGGTAAATAGCATCAATCATATTCATTATTTGGTATCTCATTTTAAGTCTATTTGAGTATTGTCTTTTTTCAATTCTGCATCATTCATAATTTCGTGAATCAAACCATTTTTATAAACCAAATCAGGCACTGTACCTTGATGAGAAAAAGGTTTATCTACCATTGTTTTGTCATAAAATGTTTGTGGGTGAATTTTTTCTCTTTTAGCCATACGACAATGAGTATATAAACTTGAAACAAGAGAGGTGCGGTAGCTCGTTGTATAATCTAGATAAGTAGGGCTGTCTTTCATCTTTATATTTAAAGCATTTAAAAACTCAATATAATTCCCAATAGCTTCTGGTAATACTTCATCATAGTCAATATCTTTGATTTTTCTTACAAATAAATGTTGTTGATGTTTAGCTATTTGATCATTATCTGCTTCATTGTTTAAAAACTCTGGGAAGCTAAGTATTTTTGAGTATCTTTCTGTTAATTGAAAAATTTCCGTTTGAAAATCATTATAACAGATAGACCAATCATTGCTATTATTTGATTTTTTATATACAAAACCCACAAGGTCACTTAAATATGGTAACTGGTATTCTTCTCGAATAAGATTTAGTCTTTCTCTGCATATTTTAGTAATCAAATCCTCCCTATTTTCCATTTCTGCATTAATAATAATTTTAGGGATAATTGCTTTTAAATTATCCTCATCATTCATTACTTGTTGTTGATATTGTGATACCGAACTGGTTTCTTTAGTGCGTTTATCATTTTTTCTTTTTGATACAATATTTTGCAAAATAACAAAACGATTGTCATTGCTTTGACTATTCCAATCTTTTAAAAGCATTTTTTTTCTCCATAAGATTGAGAGGTGTGTAAAATCAGAAAACGATATTGATGATGCTGAAAATTAGGAGATAGCCAGTTTTTGAGTGTTTTCCAAAAGTTTTCATGATTATCTGTTAAATTATCAGAATAATGCTTCACTTCTATATTTGCAGAGTTTAGTCCATTTTTATCAACAAAACTCACATCACCATCTTTTTCAAAATAGATGACTTCATCTTCTTTTAATTCAAAACATTTATCCAAACCAACAAGGGTTTGGTAATAAAAGGATAAATTAGTTTCTTTTGCAGAATGATTAATTTTTACCATTACAAATCCTAGTAAATAGTAATTAAAACCCCGCTTATCATCAACTTAAAATCATAAATTATTGATAATTATAATTTATGATTATAGTCTCGTAAGGGCAAATTGCAATTCGCCCTGATAAAAATCAAGTCCAGGTTTTTAAATTTAGAAAAATACTCAAAAAACAGGGGGTCTAGCCCAATCTTTTTTGGTTTCGCAAGAGATTTAATCTCCAAAAATGTGTTTGGTAATTTTGTTAAGATGGTGTTGACATTATTATTTTTCAAGTGTATAAATTTTGGTATTAGCTTCAACCATAACCCCACCTTATACCCACCCATAACCATTCTCAATTTCCCTTAATATCTAAAACCTTGTATAATATCCATTTTCCAACCAAACCATTAGGACAACCCATTCCCTAATGGTTTGTTTTATTTGCCAAACCGATGAAACCGACTGTTAAACACCCCATTTTAAAACGCCTGCTTAAATTCACCCTAATCACTTTGGGTGTACTCACGCTTATCATCGCCATTTTGGGCGTGATGCTCTATCGCAATTTGGGCGGATTGCCCGATGAGAGCCGTTTTGCTCATTTGCCCTATTACAAAAACGGGCAATTTGTGAACCTTTATACCACCGATTTGCCCTATTATCCCGACAAAGCCACAGGGCAAGGCGGTTTTGTGCGGTTTGACGGTTACACGCCAAAGGCTCGTTTGCCTATGGTGGATTTAAATCAGGCGACTTTTGGCCAGCCTGAAAACTTTGCCTATTATTGGCTCGGTCATGCGTCCGCCATTTTGGAGCTGGACGGCGTACGCTTTTTGACCGACCCTGTGTTTGACAACGCCAACCCCTTAAATCTACCGCTCATCGCCCCACGCTTTCAAGAAGCCCCAATCACACGCCAAAACCTGCCTGCCATTGACGTTGTGCTGATTACCCACGACCATTATGACCATTTGGAAGCCACAACCATTCGCCATTTGGCGGATAAGGCAGAGCGGTTTGTCGTACCGCTTGGCGTGGGGGCAAGGCTAGAATCTTGGGGAGTGCCGTCTGAAAAAATCACCGAACTGGGTTGGGGCGACAGCACGCAAATTGGCAAAATCAAACTCACCGCCGAGCCGACTCAGCACTACTCATCACGCTGGACGAATGACCACAACAAAACATTGTGGGCGTCTTTTGTCTTTGAAGGGAGCAAACGGCTGTATTGGAGTGGCGACACGGGTTATGCCGAGCATTTTTCCGACATTGGCAAAAAATATGGCGAATTTGACATCGCCTTTATGGAGATTGACGCTGCCAACGCAGGCTGGCCAAAAACGCATATGTTTGCTCATCAATCGGTGCGGGCAAGCCTTGATTTAAATGCCAAAAAAATGGTGCCAATGCACTGGGGCGTGTTCAGTTTGGGGCGAAATCCGTGGTATGAATCCATTGATAATGCGGTCAAAAGTGCCAAAGAACATAACCTTGCCATTGACGTGCCAAAAATGGGCGAGAAATATACGGACGGTTTTGTGAATGATAATTGGTGGGAAAATAAGGCATTAAGAAGAGAGTGATTTTTTTGGGGTGTGGTATAATAAATTTATTTATAAATTATTTTAGGTGTTAATATGAATGCCCTTAATGAACCCAATATTACATTTATGCCAAATTTTATTGTCAATCCCCAAGATTTATTTGAATTGATTGAAAATACAACCAATTGGGATAATCGTCTGTCGGTGCGAAAAACGGCAAGTTTTGGCGTGGCTTATGAATATTCCAATTTATCCTATCCAAAAACAACCATGCCTGATTGGTCATTACCCATTATTGAACAAATGGCGGATAAATTTGGCTTTTTACCCAATAATTGTTTAATCAATTATTATAAAAATGGGCAGAATGAAATGGGGTTTCATTCTGATGATATAAGCCAAATGTATGAAAATACAGGCGTGGTTATCATCAGTCTTGGGGCGGAACGAGAAATTGTTTATCGTCAAAAAACAAATAAAAACAATGAATACCGTTATTTATTAACAAAAGGCAGTTTGCTGTATATGGACGATAAAGTGCAAGAAGATTGGTTGCACGCCATTCCTATGGATAATACCACAACACCCAGAATGAGTTTGACATTTAGAAAATTATTAAGTAGTTGATTAAATATAAGTAATTAAATGGTTGATTTGGAAAAACCCCATGCAACACCTAGAAACCTTTCGTATTTTTAATGGCGAACAACAAATTTGGCAACATTCATCGGCAACGTTAAATTGTGAAATGAAGTTTGCCATTTAAATGACTAAAAAACCATCCAAACCAACACCCCATCTCTGTGTGTTTAGCCGCTCCCGCCTTTTTGTTGCTTGATTTGCACCCAAAAATATCATCAAGAACCATTCCCAAATCTACCAAAATTTGTTAAAATGTCTTAATTTGTTTTTATTTTGCCACGGCACAAGCACGCATCACAAGCATGCACCCAAGGAAAACCCATGACCGCCACCACCGCCCGCCTAAATCAAACCCTTGTCCGTCCACAGCTTATCCCCAATGATGATACTGGCATCCGCCATTTTATCGGTGTGGAGGGGTTAAATAAAAGCCAGCTTGAAAGTATCATTGATAAGGCGATGGGCTATTTTGATGAAGATGGCAGGCTCATTAACACCGATGAGCTGTCAGGCAAGACGGTGATGAATCTGTTTTTTGAAAATTCCACCCGCACCCGCACCACTTTTGAGGCTGCCCAAAAACGCTTGGGTGCTAATGTGCTAAACCTTGACATCGCGCGTTCAAGCACCAACAAGGGCGAGACTTTGCGTGATACCCTTTGGAATTTGGAGGCGATGAGCGCCGATATGTTTGTGGTGCGTCATTCTGCCAGTGGGGCGGCCCATTATATGGCGACCGAGGTTACCCCCAATGTTGCCATCATCAACGCAGGCGACGGCTGGCACGCCCACCCCACGCAGGCGATGCTTGACATGCTCACCATTTACCGTGAAGCAGATAAGCCCTTTGATGAACTTTCTGTGGCGATTGTTGGCGATATCAAGCACAGCCGTGTGGCTCGCTCGGATATTTCGGCTTTGACGACTTTGGGGGTGCGTGACATTCGTGTCATCGCCCCCAAGACTTTGTTACCAAAAGGCATTGAACGCTATGGCGTCTTAGTATTTGATGACATTGATAAAGGCGTGGCGGATGCTGATGTGATTATTGGCTTACGCATCCAAAATGAACGCATCGGCTCACCACTTTTGCCATCAACTTCTGAGTATTTTAAAATGTATGGCATCACCGAACAACGGCTAAAACTTGCCAAGCCCAATGCGTTGGTCATGCACCCAGGTCCTATGAACCGTGGCATTGAAATCGCATCAAGCGTGGCGGATGGTGGGCAATCGGTGATTTTAAAACAGGTCAATAACGGCATTGCGGTGCGTATGGCGGTGATGGCATTGGCGATGGCAGGACAACGACAAGCAGGCTATTTTAAACCTTACAACTAAGATGGATTTTTATTTTTTATAAGGATAAAGTCATGTTAACAAAATTCACAGCGTTAGCCATGGGCGTGTTGTTATCGGTATCGGCAATGGCGGCGGATATGGCGACGGTGGATATGGCAACTTTGACACGCCAAGCTCAAAGTGGTGATGTAGCGGCTCAATCTGATTTGGCTCATGAGTATTATGAGCAAGGTAACCATGCCAAAGCATTTGAATGGTACACCAAAGTCGCCCATCAAGGTGATGCAAAAGCCCAATCTAATCTGGGCGTGATGTATTACAATGGTCAAGGCGTACGCCAAAATAAAAGCACCGCCAAACGCTACTATGGTCAAGCCTGTGATTATGGAAATCAGCTGGGCTGTGATAACTACCGAATGTTAAACCAACAAGGCTACTAGGTGCTGATGATGCCCCATATCCCAAATCAAGCAAATCAAGAGACAGCGATGAAAAATCTACTCCCCCCCAACTGGCGATTTGACACCGCCCAACTCAAAGAAATAAGCACAGATGGCAAATGGCTATTACCGCCCCTTGTTGATCTGTGTGCCAGATTGCGAGAGCCGGGGCATCAGTCGCACGGCACACTGGCAAGCGAGGGGCGAGCGGCACGCCAAAATGGCTTTTTACATGTGGTCATGCCACCTGATACCAGCCCTGTGCTAGAAAATGGCTCACTGTTAAAGGGTCTCAAACAAAAAGCATGGACAGACGGTGGCATTTACTTGCATGTTTTGGGGGCATTGAGTGCAGGCTTAGAGGGCAAACAACCTGCCAATCTGGCAGGACTAAAACAAGGCGGTGCTATCGGTGTGAGCAATACAGCGGCAGGTTTTGAGAGTGATTTGGTATTGTTACGCTGTTTAGAATATGCAGCGACTTTTGACATCAAAGTCTTTTTCTACCCTGATGAACCCAGTTTATCGGCAGGGGGTGTGGCTCACGATGGCTACATTGCTTCTTTTCATGGCTTACAAGGCATTCCGTGGCTGGCTGAGACCATTGCACTGTCTAAGCAAATTTTGATGACCGAAGAGACAGGCATTCATGCACATTTTAGCCAAATCACTTGTCGCACCTCGGTAGAGCTAATCCGTCATGCCAAACAAAAGGGTCTGCCCATTACCTGTGATGTGGCGATGCACCAGTTACACCTGACCGATGATGACATTGAGGGTTATAACGCCCATGCTTATGTGTTGCCCCCTTTGCGTAGTAACACCGACCAAAAAGCTCTTATCAAGGGTCTTCAAGACGGTACGATTGACGCCATCTGTTCTCATCATGAACCACTGTCAAGCAGTGCCAAACAAGCCCCCTTTGCCCAATGCCAAGCAGGGATTAGTAACTTTGATACTTTTGTGTCATTGGGGGTGAAACTGGTGGCAGATGGCGTGTTAAGTACTGAGCAGTTGGTAGAGAAAATCTGCCTAAATCCTGCCAAAATCGCAGGCATTACAGATTATGAGCGCATTGGCGGGGCGGTACTCATTGACCCAAATCAAGCATGGACGGTAACCAAAGACACCATGCTATCAGCAGGCAAGAACACGCCATTTTTGGGGCAGACGTTGATGGGGAAAGTTGTGCAGACATTTTTTGACGACTGTATGAATGGTTGATGATAAGATGCCAACATCAGACAAGCATTCTCCAACCAATCCATAAGGCTTGCAAGATGCGAGCTTTTCTATTTGTCATCATGTCTTAAAAAAGTCCTGTTATTAAATAATATTAATTATACAAATAATAAGAAATATTATTTACTTTTTAAAATAATCGTGTTAATATTATTACCAGTCTCTTACCAACGCTGATGCTCACACACTGATGCACGATGTGAGTCTCACTCCTTTTTGATACTTATGGTGATTTTATGACACAAAAGACCTTTGCACTACGCCATTTGACCTTTGCCGTCATTGGCACGATGACAGCGACCGTTGCCATGGCAAATACCACGAACGTGGGGCCGACGGTTCGCCTAGAACACGAGGTGATTAGCACTGACCGCCAAGGTGCGAAAATTAAAACCAATGTTGTTACCTTACGAGAAAAAGACGAAAGTACTGCCACAGATTTGCGTAGCCTGTTGCAAGATGAACCTGCCATCGGTTTTGGCGGTGGTAATGGTACTTCTCAATTTGTCAGCATTCGTGGCATGGGTCATAATGCCATTGACCTAAAAATTGACAACGCTTACCAAGATGGTCAATTGCACTATCACCAAGGTCGCTTTATGCTAGACCCTCAGATGGTAAAAGTCGTTTCGGTACAAAAAGGGGCAGGCTTTGCCAGTGCAGGCATTGGGGCAACCAATGGTGCGATTGTTACCAAAACCTTAGACGCCAATGATTTGTTAGCCAATAGCAGTAACCCAAATTTTGGGGCAAAAGTTAAGGCAAATTACAGCAGTAATAAAGGTCATGGCTATGGTGCCAGTGCCTTTGGTAAAACAGATAACTTTGATTTTGTTGTCTCTGCCAATGTTGTCAATGACAGTAACTATAAAGATGGCTCAGGCAGAGAGATTCAATACAGTGCTTTGGATAAAAAAAGCTACTTAGCCAAAGCAGGTGTTAATTTAGGTGATCACAGATTATCTTTAAGCCACTTACAAGAAAGCCATAAAGGTGTACGCCCAGTGCGTGAAGAGTTTGTTAACTTTGATCCTAAACGCCAAGCGCCACATCAGCGTGATACTTATCAAAAATTAACCAACCTTGAATGGACAGGTAAAAACCTTGGCTTTGCAAGTGAAGTTACTGCCAATGTCTATAAGTTAGAACATGGTCGTGATTCTCAAAGTGATTTGGGCAATACTTATGCAACGAACAATTCTCCAGAAGAGGGCAATGATAAATTAGCTGATACACCATCAAACATGCATGTGGTAGCCAAAGGGGCAAATCTAAACTTTGACACCGAGTTTAACCACCTTTTATTAAAAGGCTTTGGCGTTGACCATACTTTATTAAAATATGGTATCAACTATCGCCATCAAGAAGCCGTACCACCCAGAAGTTTAAACACTGGTGTGGTGCATCAAGAAAAAACCGATGCTGGCATTTATCTAGAAGCGGTTAACCATATCAATGACTTTACCATCAATACAGGCGTGCGTGTTGACCGTTTTAACTTTAAAGCCATGGACGGTAAAAAGGTTGAACAAACCGACATCAACCCAAGCTTTGGGGTGATTTATGATGTCAATCCCAATCTTAGCGTCAGCGGTAACCTAATCTATGCCACTCGCAGCCCACGCTTTGCTGATGCCATCCTAAGCCGTGGTTATCGTGATGGTGTGGTTAGCATTAATGAGGATGCAAAAGCAGAAAAAGCACGCAATACCGAGATTGGTTTTAACTATAATAATGGACCATATACCGCCTTTGGTAGTTATTTTTGGCAGCGTGTGGATAATGCCAGAACCGCCACTCGCACTGATAATCATGGCAGAAGAGATAAAAAGGGTAATCTTCTTGAAATACCAGAAATTGGCAACCAAGGTCATCAGACCAACCACGGCTATGAGCTGGGCGTAGGCTATGCTGATGGGGCGTGGCGTGCTCGTGCTGGCGTTGCTCATAGCAAACCAACCATGCACAATGTCAAATTTAAAGGCAATCCTGAATATGCCGTGCGTACAGGTCGCACATGGACAGCAGATGTCGCCTATCGCCTGCCAAACCCCAGCGTGGAGCTTGGTGTGAGACACACATTGGTTGAAGATGTAAGTGCCAAAGACACTTCTATCCTTAGTGGTAAACTTGATACATCAAGAGATGGTAAGACCGTTTATAACCGTAAAGGCTATAATGTCAGCGACATCTATGCCAACTGGAAGCCTTATGGCAACGATAAGGTGAATGTGAATTTCTCAGTGAACAACGTCTTTAATAAAAACTACCGTCCACACACTCAGAATGCTTCTGAAAACGCTTTACCTGGGGCAGGTCGTGATTTCCGTGTTGGGGTGAACTTTACTTACTGATTTGGCTGATGAGCCAACTGACTTTTAAAATATCGTGCTTTTCTCCACACCCAACTTTCACGCTTGAAGGTTGGGTTTTTTCATACCTAAATCAGCACAAAAAAACAGCCCATATATATGGACTGTTTTTTGGCATTCATCACACCATCACACACGAGACAGATATTCGCCAGTACGGGTATCTACTTTAACCACTTCATTTTGTTGAACAAACAGTGGCACACGCACGACCGCCCCTGTTTCTAGTTTGGCAGGCTTACCGCCACCGCCTGATGTGTCGCCACGCACACCAGGGTCGGTTTCCACGATTTCAAGCTCCACGAAGTTTGGCGGAGTTACTGACAGTGGCGAGCCGTTAAATAGGGTAATGGTGCAACGGGCGTTTGAGTTTTCTTTTAGCCATTGTGCTGAGTCGCCCATGGCGTTTTTGTCGGCTTGCATTTGCTCAAAGGTCTCAGGGTGCATGAAATGCCAAAACTCGCCGTCATTGTACAAGTATTCCATTTCGGTATCCACCACGTCCGCCCCTTCTAGGCTGTCGCCTGATTTGAAGGTTTGTTCTAGGACTTTACCAGTTTTTAGGTTACGCAGTTTGACACGGTTAAAGGCTTGACCTTTACCAGGTTTGACGTATTCGTTTTCTAGGATAGAGCAGGGGTTGCCGTCAAGCATGACTTTTAAGCCTGCTTTAAAATCGTTGGTAGAAAAACTTGCCATGAAAATTACCTTAAAAAATAAAAATAAAAAGTAAAATGCGTTATAATGACGCACTTTAACCGTCTATTATACTGAAAATTACTAAGTTTTGTCAAAAATGAACGACATTTTTTTTAATGAGCCAAATTGGCAAAAAGAGCTGTCAGGTGCCGTAAGCGACGTGGCAAGCCTTTATCAGCTGTTAGAGTTGCCCCTGCCAGAGCAGGTATACACCCCAAATAAATTCCCCCTAAGAGTGCCACACGCCTTTATCAATAAGATGAAAAAGGGCGACCCAAACGACCCATTATTACGCCAAACCCTACCTGACATTGCCGAGAGTCTGCCTGTGGCAGGCTATACCGCTGACCCACTTGGTGAGAATGCCCACAACCCAATAAAAGGCTTATTGCACAAATACCAAAGCCGTGCCTTAATCACGGTAACAGGGGCGTGTGCGGTGCATTGTCGTTATTGTTTTCGTCAGCATTTTGATTATGGGGCGAACTTGCCAAACAGCCAAGACATTCGCCAAATCTGCCACTATATCGCCAATGACAAAAACATCAATGAAGTGCTATTAAGCGGAGGCGACCCATTAAATATTAACAATCGCCGTTTTAATGAATGGATTGGGGCATTATCAGCGATTGATAATATTAAAACCATTCGCATTCACACCCGACTGCCAGTGATATTGCCAAATCGTATTGATGATGAGCTGATTGAGATATTGGCAAACTGCCCAAAAAATATCGTCATGGTGCTACACATCAATCATCCCAATGAGATAGACGATGCCCTTGCCCAAAAATGCCAAATTCTAAAAAATCATGGTGTGGTACTGCTCAATCAAAGCGTATTATTAAAAGGGGTCAATGATGATGTAGATACGCTGTGCAAGTTAAGTCATGCTTTATTTGGTATTGGTGTGATGCCGTATTATTTGCATGTTTTGGACAAAGTGGCAGGGTCGGCTCATTTTGATTTGCCCATTGATAGAGTGATTGATATCTATTGGCAACTTTTGGAAAAATTATCGGGCTATCTTGTGCCGAAACTGGTGCAAGAGATGGCAGGCAAGCCCTATAAAGTACCGATTGATATTTATAAGCGACCCCCAACTTAAAATCATAAAAATAAACAATCGCCCAATGTTATTGAGCGATTGTTTGTGATTTTAGCTTAGTCATCATTGGCTGATTTTTTAACTGTTTTGGCTTGTCCGTCAATGGTAGTGCCAGAGTTGCCATAATTGCCCCCAAAACCGCCAGTACCAAAGGGGTTTTTTTGCCCAAATGGGTTATTGGGGTTCATGCCCCCCATGCCACCAAAGGGATTTTGACCCCCCATCTGTTTTGCCATCATTGCCATCATTTTGTCTTGGTTGTTCATGGTGTAGTTTTTGGCTTTGGCTGTCAGCATTTTTTGAATGGCAGGTAACAAGAGCAAAAACGCCCCAATGTCAGTTAAGATGCCCGGTAGGACAAACAAAATCCCTGCAATGCCCATCGCAAGCGATTTGGTGATGGCAGACTCTGGCGGTTGATTGGCAGGGTTGGGGATAACGCCACTTTTCATCTGCTTGGCCATGGGATTTAGGGTACTGGCGGCTTTTTTGATGAGTGTCAGACCGATAAAAAACGCCACGACAAACCACAAAAAAACAAGCCAACCACTCATAAACTGAGCCAGCAGATACCAAATCAACATCTCAATGATGAACCACACCAAAGCAATGCCCACAATAACGCCCATACGTTTTCCTTATTAGTTTAGAAATTTAACACAAAATAGTTTATAATACCAAATGTTTGTGCTAACGCCAACTTTTTAAAGGCAAGGGTAACAATTTTTAACATTTATCTTTTAATATTTTTTGGGTAGGCTTCATTAATATGACACTCATCATCGGCATAGACCCCGGCTCTCGCATGACAGGTTACGGCATCGTGCGTTCAGTGGGTGATGGCTTGACATTCATGGATGCAGGAACAATACGTACTGACAGTATGGACATGCCTGTGCGTATTGGTCAGATTTTTGATGGCATCACAAGGATTGTCCAGCATTATCAAAAATATTACGATGAACCGATACATTCCGCCATTGAACAGGTGTTTATGGCGACAAATCCTGACAGTGCTTTAAAGCTTGGGCAGGCTCGTGGGGCGGCGATTGCCTCTTTGAGTGCACAGGGTTTGACCGTCTCAGAATATACCGCACGCCAAATCAAACAGGCGGTCTGTGGCTATGGGGCGGCGGACAAAGAACAAGTAACGGCCATGGTGTGTCGTCTGCTTGCCCTTGATGTTGTACCGCAGGCAGATGCAGCCGATGGGTTGGCGTGTGCTATTTGTCATGCCCATTCTAGTCATTCTATGCACAAACTTTTGGGGAATGCTGCTCTAAAAGGTCGCTCGGTGAGCAAAAAAAAGGGACGATGGCGTCTGTCTGAGACGGATTTACTCATCCAAAAAAAATAACAAAATCATGATAACACCAAAACGTAACTGCCTGTTATGATGCAATTTACATGTTAAATATTTTAAAAAAACACGTGTTTTTGCATGAATAGAGTGTACCTGCTCTTAGCTGGTTGCGTCTCATAAAATCCAAACCCCATCTTCAATCGTCATATTGAAAGGGGTTATTTAAATTAAGACAATTTAAAACAATTTAAAATGATTTAAAACAATAAGGTCAGCCATGTCATTCTTTCCAAAATTTACCCCTTACAAAGGCGACATTGCCACAAGCCCTGTTGCCACTTATGAATACTTGCCCCCTGCTCAAACGGTCATGCTGGGCATTCAGCACGTCCTTGCCATGTTTGGGGCGACGGTGCTTGCTCCTATTTTAATGGGCTTTGATGCCAATCTTGCCATTATGATGAGCGGGATTTGTACCATTTTATTTTTTATCATGACAGGTGGGCGAGTGCCAAGCTATCTGGGCTCGTCCTTTGCTTTTATTGGGGTTGTGGCAGCAGCAACTGCCCACGTTACAGGCAGTGGAACAAACCCTAATTTGGGCGTGGCATTAGGTGGCATCATCGCTTGCGGTGTGGTTTATGCCTTGATTGGTTTTATCGTCATGGCAACAGGGACACGCTGGATTGAAAAACTCATGCCCCCTGTGGTTACAGGAGCGGTGGTTATGATTATTGGATTGAACCTTGCCCCTGTTACGGTGTCATCTGTGGCAGGCAAACCTTTTGAACTTGCCATGACGCTTGTTACCGTGCTTTGTATGAGTGGCATTGCGGTATTTGCCAAGGGGTTTGTCAAAAGACTGTTGCTCCTGTTGGGGCTAGTGCTTGCCTATATCATTTATGCCGTTGTCGCCAATGGTATGGGGTTTGGTAAACCGATTGACTTTGGGGTGATTGGGCAAGCAAGCTGGTTTGGCGTGCCAAACTTCTCCGCCCCTGTATTTGACATGAATGCCATGCTCATCATCGCTCCTGTGGCATTTATCCTTGTGGCGGAGAACCTAGGGCATATCAAGGCGGTGGGGGCGATGACAGGCGAAAACCTCACGCCACAGCTTGGTAAAGCATTCGTGGCGGACGGTGTGGCAACGGCACTCTCGGCAGGCGTGGGCGGTACTGGTATGACAACTTATGGTGAAAACATTGGGGTTATGGCGATTACTCGGGTATACTCTACGCTCGTGTTTGTGGTAGCAGGGGTATTTGCCATTTGTTTGGGGTTGTCACCAAAATTTGGAGCATTAATCCAGACCATTCCCACGCCTGTTTTGACAGGTGCGTCCATTGTTGTATTTGGTTTGATTACCATTGCAGGGGCAAAGATTTGGATTGATAATAAAGTGGATTTTAGCGATAACAAAAACCTGATGGTGGGTGCGGTCAGTGTAATTTTGGGAACGGGTAATTTTGGTTTGGTGATTGGCTCATTTGATTTGGGGGGTATCGGTACGGCGACTTTTATGGCAATGCTACTAAATTGGGTGCTTGGGGCAGGCAAGAACAAAGGCAACACCATGCAGAGTTAATCAATATGGACGGGGCGTAATGGCGAGTTTTTGGGATTTGCCATGAAAATGGCTAAATCCTCAATTTTTTATCAAGATTTGTAAAATGTCATCAAAGCTAAGAAAGCTAAGTACACCTTATAATCCTGCCCACCACATCCGCAATCTTAACAACCAAAGCGGTGCGATGCCTGTAAAACTTTGGGCAACTTTACCATCATCTAGTATCACAAAAGATGGCGTTACTTGTCCGCCCCATTCATGAAATATCGCTCCTTGTTGGTCATTTAGGGTATAAAAATCATAGCCATGTTTGTTCATATACGCAAGCAGTTCATCATCATTACCTGATGATACCGCCACACTTAGCACGTCATGACCATTGGCGTGCAGGGTTTGGACGTTGGGGCCGGTTGTGCGACACACCCCACACCATGACCCCCAAAAGTAGATGAGTACAGGGGTATCATGGCTTTGTGCCACGACATCCACCACTTGTTTTGAGCTGTTTTGATAGATAAGTTTGGGGCCGTCTGGCATGACAGGCGACCGCCACAGATTGACCGCCGTGTAGATGATGATAAACATCACAAGGTAAGTCAAGGCGGAAAATAAAGTTTTGCGAAGTTTTTTCATAATTTATAAATAAAACTTATCTTGATAATTCTAAAATAGGTTTTTAAATTTAAAAAGTTCTAAATATCAAACACCTTACCACGGTTCATAATCCCATTGGGGTCAAACACCGCTTTTACCGCTTTCATGTATTCAATCTCAATGGGCGAGCGGGTGTAATCCAAATAGGGTTTTTTGGTCATGCCTACGCCATGTTCGGCAGATATTGAGCCTTTGTATTTTTTGACGGTTTCAAAGACGTATTTATTGACCGTTTGGCATTTTGCAAAAAAGTCGTCTTTGGTCAAGTTGTCAGGTTTTAGGATATTTAGGTGCAAATTGCCATCGCCAATATGCCCAAACCAGCAAATCTCAAAATCAGGGTAGTTGTCCTTGACAATTTGCTCAATATCATTGATAAAATCGCCCAAGTGCGTAATCAGCACCGATACGTCATTTTTATAAGGGGTAAACACCGAAATCGTCTCAGAAATGCTCTCACGCAATTTCCAAAGCTCGTGCAGTTGCCCCACGCTTTGGCTCATCACGCCGTCTTCTATCAAGCCGTCTTCGGTGCAACTTTCAAACACATTCATGGCGGTGTCTAGCACGTCATCGGATACCGCTTCAAATTCCAAAAGCACATAAAAAGGCGTACGGCTCTCAAAGGGGGCTTTGGCGTGTCCTGCGGTCAATACCTTGTCAATTGCCACGCTGTCAAAAAATTCAAACGCAGTCAAATTTAACGCCTTACCAAACTTATCAAGCAGTTTTACCACCGAGCCAAAATCAGGCACGCCAAGTACCATAGCGGTTAAGTTTACAGGTTGTTTTTCAAGTTTAATCAAGGCTTTGGTTACAAAGCCAAGCGTACCTTCTGCTCCGATGAACAGATGACGAAAATCATAGCCTGTGGCATTTTTTAGCATACCGCCATTGAGCTCCAAAATATCGCCCTTGCCCGTTACTACCGTCAAGCCTAGGATTTGGTTACGGGTCATGCCATAGCGGATTACCTTGATACCGCCAGCGTTCGTGCCAATATTGCCCCCAATTTGGCTTGACCCCGATGAGGCAAAATCCACCGCATAGTATAGGTTTTTGGCGTTGGCAAATTCTTGCAAGGCTTTGGTAATAACACCAGCCTCCACCTCCACCATTTGGTCAGCTTCATAAAACGTGCCAATGGCATTCATTTTATCAAAACTTACCACCACCTCGCCTGCACTTGCCACCGCCCCTGCTGATAAACCTGTGCGTCCACCACTAGGCACAAGGCAGACATTGTGTGTATTGGCAAGGCGGACGATGTGGGCAACCTGTTCGGTTGTTTTGGGAAAAATGATGGCAGATGGGGCAGGGCTAAAATATTTGGTCCAGTCCTTGCCCCAGTTGTCTAGGCTATCGGGGTCGGTTTTGATTTGGTTGTCGTCAAAGTGTAAATCGGCTAAAAATTGGGTTAAGTTCATGTATTTCTCTGCTGTCTTTGCTAAAAATTCATATCATATCAAAAATTTATCCCATTGGGGGTAAAATTTATGACACATCCCTTAAAATCTCTCGGTGCGATAAAACCATCCAAATCGGTGTTGGCTTTTACAAACAGCGGTGCAACGCCTTATTGGTACTGATGGATAAAGATGATTTGGGTCTTAAACGATGAAAACGCCCCGAGATGATTCTTAGGGCGTCTGTTGGCGCTGCTTGATAAAGCTGTGATTAACACATGATTATAGATAACCATACGCCACAAGAGCATTGGCAACCTGCATGAATCCTGCTACATTTGCTCCTGTCATATAGTCAATAGCACCTTCGGTTGTGCCGTATTTTTCGCCAGCGGTTTTGGCACTTTCATGAATGTTTTTCATGATTTTTTGTAATTCTAAGTCCAAATCTTCAAAAGACTTATATTTACGCACCGAGTTTTGGCTCATCTCTAAACCAGATACGGCAACCCCGCCAGCATTGGCAGCCTTACCAGGGGCATAGGCAACGCCATGCTCACGCACTACATCAATGGCTTCGGCAGTCAGTGGCATATTTGCCCCTTCGGCAACGTATTTTACGCCGTGCTTAACCAGAGCTTTTGCATCATCTTCGCTCACTTCGTTTTGGGTGGCACATGGCAGAGCAACTTCGGCATCAAACTGCCAAGGACGTTGTCCTGCGAGCCACTCACCGCCAAATTCACTCACATAATCCGCCAACGCTTTACCATTTGCTTTGTGGTTTTTGACCCAGTCAATTTTCTCTTGGGTAAAGCCGTCTTTGTCCACCAACGTGCCTTTTGAGTCGGAGAAGGTGATGACTTTTCCGCCCAAATGTAGACATTTTTCGGCGGCGTATTGAGCCACGTTACCTGCACCTGATACTAGGACAGTTTTGCCTTCTAGGCTGTCGTTTTTGGCTTTTAGCATATTGTCAAGGAAATACACCAAGCCATAGCCTGTCGCTTCGGTACGGATTAGCGAACCGCCATGCCCCACGCCTTTGCCAGTTAATACGCCCTCAAATTCACGAGTTAGGTTTTTGTACATGGCAAACATATAGTTCACTTCACGACCGCCCACGCCGATGTCGCCAGCAGGTACGTCCATGTCTTTGCCGATGTTTTTGTGCAATTCACGCATGAACGCATAGCAAAAACGGCGGATTTCGGCTTCTGATTTACCTTTGGGGTCAAAGTCAGAACCACCCTTAGCACCGCCCATAGGCAAGCCTGTCAAGGCGTTTTTGAAAATCTGCTCAAAGCCTAAGAATTTTAATGTGCCTTCGGTTACGGTTGGGTGAAAGCGGATACCGCCTTTGTATGGGCCAATGGCGTTGCTAAATTGAACACGCCAGCCACGGTTTACCTGTACTTCGCCTTTGTCGTTTTCCCAGTTGACACGAAAGCTGATGATGCGGTCAGGCTCGCACAGGCGTTCAAATACTTGTAGGGCTTCGTATTTTGGGTTGTCGGCATAGACTTTTTCAATGGTCATGGCGACTTCTTTGACAGCTTGGATAAATTCTGGCTGATGAGCGTAGTTTTGCTCGACTTTGGCAATGGCGGATTGGATAGTCATGGCATATTCCTATGGTAAAAACTGATGAAATAAAGGGTTGGTGCTTATCAGTTGTTTTATCAAAAAAACTCATTAACTCATAAGTGATAACAATAATAACAGGTTTTATAAAAAAAACAAGGCATTTTGCCCCCTGTATTCATGGATAATTATCATCTAAGGTTAATATTTTATCAGTATTTTTTATAAATAAAAATAAATCATTGATATTATTCATGATTTTTTAAATTTTTTATAAAAATAATGGAGATTTTGTTAGTAAATTATGGACATCTCTACCGATTAATGATACCTTAAAGCATGATAAATGCCTTTGATGACCCTGTGATGACATGACACAACAAACCCCCAAACAATTAGCCGTCAAATTCTGCGGATTTACTCGCACGGACGATTTGCAGACCGCTACCGCTCTTGGCGTGAATGCGGTGGGACTGGTGTTTTATCCGCCAAGCCCGAGATTTGTGGATTTTGACACGGCACGCACGTTGGTGGCGAGCTTACCGCCCTTTGTGAGCGTGGTGGCACTGGTGGTTAATATGACGGACGATGAATTTATTCGCCTAACAGATACCGTGCCGTTTGATGTCGTGCAGTTTCATGGCGATGAGACGGTGCAGGATTGCCAAAGGCTTGCTAATATTGCCAAAAAACGCTGGTACAAGGCAATCCGTGTGCAAGAGAGCGATACGGCAGAGAGTTTATTAAGCCAAATCAATGAGTTAAAGGCATATGGGGCAAGTGGCGTGCTACTGGACGCTTATCACCCTGACAAATTTGGCGGTACAGGGCAAGCCTTTGACTGGGCAAAAATCCCCACAAACTCACCCCTGCCCATTATCCTAGCAGGCGGACTGACCCCCGATAATGTCGCCAGTATCGTCCAAAATGAGCTTGCTCATCGCCTATATGGGCTTGATGTCAGCGGTGGTATTGAAAAACAAAAGGGCGTAAAATGTGGGGAGAAAATGGGGCAATTTTTACAAAGCGTGAAACATCAATGACAAAAGACACGGACAACCAAACAGGTCAAATATCATCGGGGCTGTATTTGGGATTTTTTGGTCTGTTATTGGGCGGTGCTTATTTTGTTATTCGCCCATTTTTTGATTGGAATGAAGGGTATTTTGCCGTTGCCGAGACGATGATTGGTTGTACATTTATCATTGCGATGTGTGTTGCAGGCAATGCAAGCGTTATTTATACTTATATACAAGCAAAAAACAAAGGCGTAAGTCTTGATATCAGGTTTGTGATTATTGCTTTGGCGGTATTTTTTGGCACGTTATTTATGGGTCAATTTGTCGTTAAGCCTTTGTATTATGCCATTTTTGAGAAAAAGGCAACCACAACAACCAATGAATATTACCTAAAACGTTTTGAACAACAAAAACGAGCAGGTGTTTATGATTATTATCTGTATTTTGATGATAAAAAATGTGTTAAAATCAACCCAAAAACATATCATACGTTAAAAATAAAAGACAACGCCACATTAACCCTAACTTATCAAGAAAAGGCAGAGATTTTATATCAACTAACCATACATGATAAAGCTCCATGAAAATAAGCTGTCCCTTGGCACTTGCCATTCTTATTGTCTATTGTGTAATGGCGTCGCTATTTTTTCTATTTTTTTGACGGTGGGTTTGATTTACACGAAGGGACTTGGGCGGTAATCACAACGCTTAATATGCTGTTTGTGAGTCTTTTGATATTTGGCATTTTTGGCTTTGTTGCCATTAAAAAGATAAAACCAAAACATTATGATGATTGGTGGGGATTTTTCTCAAATCTTTTCATGGCATTATCTTTGCCTGTTATGTTTTTAATGACATTGTATTATGCTTCGGATAACGGGTATTATATATTATTTGAACATAAACAAACTGCCACAACGGACATATATGACCTAACAAAAAGAGAGAATCGTGGGAGATATGAATACTATCTGCGTTTTGACGACAAAAAAGGCGTAGATGATGTTAAAATTGTAAGAATCAATAAAAGCACTTATGATAAGTTAAAGATAAAATCCAATGACACATTGGTCATTACTTATAAAGATAAGGCTCGGATTTTATATGATTTGCAAGTTTTACCAAAAGGAAAGCTATGATTATAGAAATTAGCACATTACCCACAATCGTCCAACAAGCCATGATTCAAGGCAGACAAATTGATTTTGCTGATAATGGTAAAATCATTGCCCACGCCATTCAAGGTAAAAAAGAACCAGATGATAACATGACACTATATGAATGGGCGATGATGTATGACGGTGTCGATGTTGCGGATATTGAAATAGATGATGTTGAGCCAATTGCCAGTAAGAACCGTTGGGTGGAGCTTGACTGATGTATTTATTGGACAATAATGTCATTTCAGAACTTAAAAAAATACAATCAGGTAAAATCAATATTGGTGTGATGAATTGGATAAAAGACAAGCCAAAACATCAATTATTTACTTGCGATATTGTTATCATGGAATTATATCGTGGTGTACTTTTAAAAGCAAGGAAAGACCCAATACAAGGTAAGCATTTAAAAGATTGGTTTGATAATTTTGTCATGCCTTATTTTCATGATAGGATTTTGAGTATTGACCATGATGTTAGCTTGATTTGTGCCAATTTTCATGTCCCAAATCCCAGAGCGGAAAATGACACTTGGATTGCCAGTATTGCCAAACATCATGATATGATATTGGTAACTCGCAATGAAAAAGATTTTGCGAATTTTCCCATAACAGTTATCAATCCATTTATTTAATCCACAAGGAAAAACCCATGAACATTTTAATCACAGGCGTAACATCAGGTTTTGGCAAACAAATTGCCATTGATTGCATTAAAAACGGCTTTACCGTCATTGGCACAGGTCGCCGTCAAAACAAACTTGATGAGTTAAAAAACGAGCTTGGCGATAATTTTATTCCGCTATGCTTTGATATTGGCGACATATCCGCCACAAAAACGGCTTTGCAAACCCTGCCGAATGATATTTTGACAAATATTGATGTGCTTATCAATAATGCAGGATTGGCATTGGGGTTAGAAAGTGCTGATAAAACGGCTATTAACGATTGGCAAACGATGATAAATACCAACACGCTTGGGCTTGTTAATATCACGCACGAGATTTTGCCATTTATGGTTGCCAAAAATGACGGTTATGTCATCAATATTTCATCAACAGCAGGCAATTATCCGTATTTTGGGGCGAATGTCTATGGGGCGAGCAAGGCATTTGTTACGCAGTTTAGCCTAAATTTGCGAGCCGATTTGATTGGCAAAAAAGTGCGAGTTACCAACATTGAACCGGGTTTGTGCGGTGGTACAGAGTTTAGTAACGTGCGTTTTCATGGCGATGATGAGAAAGCGGGCAAGGTTTATGAAAATGTGGAATTTATCCGCCCCGAAGACATCAGTAATATGGTATTATGGCTTATCAATCAGCCCAAACATATTAACATCAACCGCTTGGAAGTCATGCCAACCGCCCAGACCTTTGCAGGATTGACGGTGGTGAAGGATTTATAGGAAAAATTATGCATTATACAATTAGTGGCACTTATCAAGGCGGTAAAATTTCATTAAACGAATTACCGCCATTTGACAAACCCAGTCAAGTCATGGTGGTATTTTTGGACGAAACAATTAACAATGAACCCACAGCAAAAATGAGCAAACGCCAACAACAATTAGGCAGATTATCTGGTTATAAAGCTGACCCTGCTTTTTATGAGCCTTTGGATAAGGACGAATTGGAAAAATGGTAAAGCGATATTTGTTAGATACCCATATTTTGCTGTGGTACTATACCGAACCTGAAAAATTATCCAAAACAGCCATTGATATTTTAACCAATGATGATAATCAAATTTATGTCAGCTCGGCAAGTGTTTGGGAAATGGCGACCAAACACCGAAAAGGCAAATTAGGCAAAGCTCAAAAAATATTAGAAAATTTTGAAGAGCTAATGATTGATGCTGATTTTAAACCTTTATCGGTAAATTGGCGACACGCCAAATTATCAGGCGAATACGCATTAAATCATGCAGACCCATTTGATAGAATGTTGGTTGCCCAAGCTCAAATTGAACAGTTGATTTTAATTAGCTGTGATGATGAAATAAACGCATTTCCCATTGAAGTGATTTGGTAAAAAATTTAATTTAAAAGGCAAAAACTTATGACAGACTTTACCCAATACCCCAACGCCACAGGTCATTTTGGCATTCATGGCGGACGTTTTGTGTCCGAAACTTTGATGAGTGCCTTAGAAGAGCTAGAACGCATTTATTTATCGGTCAAAAATAACCCTGAATTTTGGGCGGAGTTTCATGATGATTTGGTCAATTATGTCGGTCGCCCCACACCGCTTTATTTTGCCAAACGCTTAACAGACGAGACAGGCGGAGCCAAAATCTACCTAAAACGAGAAGACCTAAACCACACAGGAGCTCACAAGGTCAATAACACCATCGGTCAAGCCCTACTCGCCAAAATGGTCGGCAAAAAGCGTATCATCGCCGAGACAGGGGCAGGTCAGCACGGCGTGGCAACGGCAACAATAGCCGCACGCTTAGGCTTAGAATGCGTGGTCTATATGGGGGCGGACGATGTAGAACGCCAAAAAATGAACGTGTATAGAATGCGACTTTTGGGGGCGAAAGTCGTGGCGGTAACGTCAGGCTCACGCACGCTAAAAGATGCGATGAACGAAGCCATGCGAGACTGGGTAACGAATGTGGATGATACCTATTATGTCATCGGCACGGTGGCAGGCCCGCACCCTTATCCTGTACTGGTGCGTGATTTTCAGGCGATTATTGGGCGTGAAGCCAAAATGCAACACCTTGAAAAAGAAGGCAAAAATCCTGACGCACTGGTCGCTTGCGTGGGCGGTGGATCTAATGCCATGGGGTTGTTTTATGAGTTTTTAAATGACAATGACGTGGCGATTTATGGCGTGGAAGCAGGCGGACACGGCATAGACACAGGCGAGCATTCCGCTCCCCTAAATGCAGGGCGTGTGGGCGTGCTACACGGCAATCGCACCTATCTTATGGCGGACGATGACGGTCAGATTTTGCACACGCACAGCATATCGGCAGGGCTTGACTACCCTGGCGTTGGGCCTGAGCATGGTTTTTTAAAGGATGCAGGGCGTGTTAATTATCCTGTCATCAATGACGATGAAGCCTTAGAAGCTTTTCGTATTTTGACCAAAACCTGTGGCATCATCCCTGCCCTAGAAAGTTCACACGCTGTCGCCTATGGGCTAAAACTTGCCAAAACGCTTGATAAAGACAAATCCATCATCATTAATTTATCAGGGCGTGGCGATAAGGATTTGCATACGGTGATGAGTGTGGATGGGATTGAGATTTAGGAGATATGATGAGAACTTATACCATAGAAGTTAATGACAATGTTTTGGAAAATTTTTTGAGAGTATTAAATAATTTTTCAAAAAATGATGTCAAAATTATTGAAAGTATGCCAAAAGAGCCTGTTAATAAAGTAGTAGAAAACGACAGTCTAAGCGGAATGTTTGCCCATTATGTAACACACCGCCTTTCTGATGAAGAAATTGAAGAAGGAATTGTAGAAGGGGCATATGGGCGAGCCATGCGGGGCTTAAATGATTAAAACTGTTATAGTGGATACGAATGTCTTGGTGCGTTATCTATTAAATGATGACGCACGCCAAAACGCCATTGCCAATCAATATTTGGATAATAATCAAATTACCTGTGTTTTGCCTATCATGACTTTTTGTGAAATTGATTGGGTTTTGCGAAAAAAGATTAAAATCCCACGCACAGAGATTGTGGAATTTCTTGAAAGATTAACCCAAAAACCAAATGTAATTTTTGATAAATCTTTATTTGAAATTGGGCTATACTTTTTAAAAAACGGTGGCGATTTTGCGGACGGTGTCATTGCTTATCAAACCCAAAATTTTGATGATGCCAAATGGCTAACCTTTGATAAAAATGGTAAAAAATTGGCAAAGAAAATTGGGTTTGAGATAGAATTGGATTAAGCAATATGAAACATTATGATTTAAACTGGCTTATCAATCAATACCAAGCCAACGCTAAATTAAAATATCTTTACTTTTGGGGGCATGCCCCAAAGGCAAATGGACAAATTGACAATGCCTGTTTTAGTCAGTGGTATGACGCTCCTTTTTCACTGGATAATATCACCTATCTAACGGCAGAGCATTATATGATGGCTCAAAAGGCAAAATTGTTTGGCGATATAGACACCTTTCATAAAATCATAACGTCCAAACACCCCAAACAAGCCAAAGATTTGGGTAGGCAAGTCAGTCATTTTGATGAAAAAATTTGGAATGAACACCGCTTTGATATTGTGGTGCAAGGCAATATTGCTAAATTTAGTCAAAATCCTGCATTAAAAGATTTTTTATTAAATACAGGTAATCGTATCTTGGTAGAAGCCAGTCCCGTGGATAAGATATGGGGTGTGGGACTTGCCAAAGATAATGAAAAAATTCATAATCCCAATAACTGGCAAGGCTTAAATTTATTGGGATTTGCGTTAATGGTGGTAAGGGATACCTTGCTTTAAACTTTAAAAATAAACCCAAACACCACAACCATGACCGAAGAAAATAAACCCGTCCCAAAGATTTTGACCATTTTATTTTTTGCATTCTTTGGACTTGGAATGTATGCCATGCTTGGCGGGTCATATGTGGGCGTGCAAGAAGGCTATTGGGGTGTTTTATCCAGAATGTCAACCAGTCTGATAATGCTTATTCTATTGCCAGCTGGGGCTTATTTTTCATTGACACAGCTTAAAAAAGGCAATGAGACATTATGGGAAGATTTTAAAGATTTATTGGCGGTATTGGCGTGTCCTGTAATATTTTTGATGTTGTTTGCTGATTTGACGGATGATATTTATTATCCACTTTTTGAAAATCATCAAACCGTGATAAGCGATAGTTATCGTTTTTATTATGAACTTTATCGTGGCGAAAAGATTTATTATTTGGTTTTTGATGATAAAAACAACCCTGATTCTTGTAATCCTAAATACCAAAAATGCCGTTATGCTTATAAATTAAGAATTAACGGCAAGACTTATGATGATTTACAACATTTAAATTCATCAAATAAAGACAATCCATTGCAATTAACCTTTAAACCAAAGGCAAGGATATTGATGAAATTGCAGGTTCAATCATGACAATCAAGCCAATGCGTTTGCCATTGATGATGATTGCCATATCTGCCCCTTTATGGTGGGTATTTACCCTAAGCTATATCATGGGATTGGTGGCGATATATTATGGCAAAGAGACGATATGGCTTGATGTCTTAGCGTTATTGATGACGGCAGGATTATTGATAGCTCTTGGCATTATGCTGATTTATCTATATCAATCATTTGCTAAGATGATGAATAAATCATCTGCGATTTTTATGAGTTTATTGATAATATTTCTGTATTTGCCAATTGCTTTTTATGTGGGATTTTTTGTCAGTATAGAAAGTGCTTTATTGGTGGGCATTGAGATTGTAAAATAGCCATTTTAATCATTATCAACCAAATTTTACTTTACTGTGTTAAACTAAATTTAACAACTTATTTATTATTTGTGAGTAAACCTATGACCCGAATTTCCAAAACCTTTGCTACCCTAAAACAGCAAAACAAAAAAGCCATAACCCCTTAAATTGGCAAGGCTTAAATTTATTGGGATTTGCGTTAATGGTGGTGCGTGATAGATTATTGTTAGAGAAATAAAATGAGCGAAAATAACACAGACAGAGAATTTTTTAAAAAACTATCAAAATTTGATATTTTGCTAGGTGTGTGTTTTATTTTAATGTTTGGATATTTTTTTATTGTAAATACTTTAAATATTTCTGAAGGATATATTGCAATATTAAACAATATTATTTTACCCTTTTCTTTTAATTTTATAGTGTTTATTATGTATAAATATGTGAAAATAGATATGGAAAATAATGAAAATTTCAAAAATAAAAGAGAGTCAATAAATGGATTAAGGGTTATTTTTGCTTTTTTCTTTATTGGTTATACAGTCATTTCATATGGTGTTGGTTTTTATAAAAGAGCTTATCACGGCGTGTTTGAGAACAGTCAAACAATGGTAACCAATGACTATAAACTCAGATTTAGTAATTATAAAGGAGAACATTATAGTATTAAGTTTTTTGATGTACAAAATCCTGATAAATGTTTTGAAGAGTATGATGATGTTTGTGTAATTTCCAAAACATTGGACATCAATAAAACAACCTATAAGCAATTAAAAGATTTAGAGCCAGAGACTAATCCAATTCGTATCACTTTTAAAGACAAAGCCGAAGTGGTGATGAATATTGAATTGGCTCAAAATGGGTTATAATCAATAACCCACAATTTACCAAAGTAACTTTAAATGGAAACAAACTTATGACCCGAATCTCCCAAACCTTTGCTGCCCTAAAACAGCAAAACAAAAAAGCCCTAATCCCCTATATTATGGCAGGCGACCCAACCCCAAGCGTTACGGTAGATTTGATGCATCGTCTTGTCGCTCATGGGGCGGATGTGATTGAGATTGGCTTGCCATTTAGCGACCCAATGGCGGACGGAACGGTAATTAGTCTGGCTGGCGAGCGAGCCTTAAACGCTGGGACGAGTACCACCCAAGCCGTGCAAATGGTGGGCGAATTTAGAAAATCCAACAGTACCACGCCAGTTTTATTGATGGGTTATCTAAACCCTGTGGAGATTATCAGTTATGATAAGTTTCTAGCGTTGTGCGAGCAAAATGGCGTGGATGGCTTGCTACTTGTGGATTTACCGCCCAATGAAACTTCTGATGATTTGTCCGCCAAACTCGCTGATAAAGAGATTAACCAAATTTTCCTACTTGCCCCAACGACCGAGCCGACACGCCGAAAAGCGGTGCTAGAACATGGCTCTGGCTTTATCTATTATGTGTCGGTCAAGGGTGTAACAGGCTCAAACGCCCTAGATACGGACGATGTGGGCAAGCAAGTCGGAGCGATTAAGGCGGATACCGACTTGCCTATTTGTGTGGGTTTTGGTATCCGTGATGGCGAGAGTGCCAAAGCGGTGGCGACATTTGCAGACGGCGTGATTGTCGGTAGTGAGCTGGTGCGTCATTTTGCTGATGTGGGTGATGATAAAGATAAATTGGAGCTTGCCATTCGTCAAATTTTGGTAAAAATGGACGAATTACGCCAAGCCATTGATGAGCTTTAAAAAATGATTTGCCAAATGATTAAAACAACTGTAAACTATGCCTATATGAATGTGAATGTAGCAAAAATATGACTAACACCCAAATCTCCATGCCAACCACATGGCTAAACCGCCCCGTACCGTCCATCAAGCAAGACCGTATCGTTCAGCCGTCTGCGGTGGAGACCGAGCCGTCCACCGAATGCCCAAATTGCCATACGCTGACGACCAACACCAGCTTGATTTTTAATCAATACGTCTGCCCTGATTGCGACCACCATTTGACGATGTCGGCTCGCAAGCGGTTGGAGTGGTTTTTTGACAGCATCACAGGTGAGCTTGGGCAAAACTACCAAGCAGGCGACCCTTTGCATTTTACCGATTCCAAGCCCTATCCTTTGCGTATGAGCGAAGCCCAAAAAACCACAGGCGAGAGCGAGGCCTTGATTGTCATGAATGGCAAAATCAAGAACTTGGAGCTGATTGCTTGTGCGTTTGATTTTAAATTCATGGGCGGTTCTATGGGTTCGGTGGTGGGCGATAGGTTTGTCATGGCGGGCGAAAAAGCCCTTGCCGAGCGTAAACCGCTTGTCTGCTTTGCGTCTAGCGGTGGGGCGAGAATGCAAGAAGGCTTATTATCACTCATGCAAATGGCTCGCACGTCTGCGGTCATCGAACGTTTGCGTTTGGCTGGCGTGCCGTATATCGTGGTGCTAACCAACCCTGTCTATGGTGGGGTAACCGCAAGCCTTGCCATGCTGGGCGATGTGCATATCAGTGAGCCAAAGGCAATGATTGGCTTTGCAGGTAAACGTGTGATTGAGCAGACCGTGCGTGAAGTGCTTGATGAGCCGTTCCAACGTGCCGAATTTTTGCTAGACAAAGGTGCAGTGGATATGGTGGTACACCGCCATGAGCTTGTGGATACGGTGTATCGACTGCTTACCAAGATGATGAAATTGCCGAATGTGGGTTGATAAATCATGCTATAATACCAAAACTCTATAAAGGGGTTTTGGTATTTTTATTGAATAATACAAGGAAAATTTTATGCGTATTTTTATCATCATGATGTTATTTTTATCATCAATGGCTTATGCCAATATACCAAGTGATGAATCTATCAGAAGGCTTATGTCATTAACACAAATACAAGAAAAAACCACAGAGATTTTTGTTGATCATCTGATGTCTTTAAGCCACACAAATCTGATGATAAATATTGAAGAAACATATCCTGATATAACACTCTCACAATATGATGAGCTGACATTAGTCATTAAAAATCATGGCAAAAATATTGCCCATGATTTAAAGCATCATGAGCAATTTAAAGAGTTATTATCACAAAATTTAATGGCGATTTTTAAAGAGCATTATACCCAAGATGAAATCAATGCCATGATAGCATTTTATGAAACCCCTGTGGGTCAAAGTATTGTCAGTAAGCAATATACTTTTTATGATAAAATCAATAATGATGACATGAGCCAAATACTTCTTTCTTATTATCAAAGCTATCTATTTACACCAAAAGCACAAGATCATCATGATGCCACCCAAAAAGCCATAGAACGCATCATCAGAAAATAACTTTCACCAACTTTTTTTAAATCACCATGAATCATACAGCACTTCCCCAAACCATCTCCGAATGGCTCAATTATATGGGCAATATTCACGTCTCCGCCATTGATATGGGGCTTGACCGTGTGCTACCTGTTGCCCGAGCGTTGGGCATATTAAAAGACGACTTGCCACACCGCCCTTATGTGTTCACAGTCGCAGGCACCAATGGCAAAGGGTCGACTACCGCTCTCATCAGCGAGATTTGCACCCAAGCTGGCTACAAAACCGCCCTGTATCAATCGCCCCATTTAGTTAGTTTTAACGAACGCATTAAAATCAATGGGACAGATATTAATGATGAATTATTGATAAAAGCCTTTAACGCCTGTGAAAAAGCGCGCACGGACTGCCATGTCTCTTTATCATTTTTTGAAATGACGACATTATCGGCATTTTGGATTTTTAAAGAATTAAAGTGCGATGTTTGGGTATTGGAGATTGGCTTGGGTGGACGACTTGATGTGGTTAATATCATTAACCCTGATATTGGCGTGATTACTAATATCGGCATTGACCATATTGAGTGGCTGGGCGATGATAGAGAAAAAATCGGTTTTGAAAAAGCAGGGATTATCCGTGATGATATGCCCGTCATCTATGGCGAGCATGATATGCCAAATAGTGTATCTCAAATTATCCATGACAAAAACGCCAAATGCTATCATTATGACAAAGGCTTTATTTATCAAGCACATGATAAACATTGGACTTATGTCAATGGGGCGATAACATTAGATTTACCTAAGCCAAATATTGCCCTTATTAACGCTGTTAATGCCATCAGTGCGATATTGGCAAGTGAACTTGATATCAGCATGGATGATATCAAAAATGGATTAAGTCATGTTAAATTGGCAGGACGATTTGACAAAAGAATGATAAATAACAAACAATGGATTTTTGATGTGGGGCATAATACGCATGGCATACAGTTTTTAATGGATTTATTTGTCCCATTTTGGCAAAACATTAAAGACACCTGCCCAACTGCCAAATTGCATTTTGTCTTTTCTATGCTTGCCGATAAAGACATTGATGACGTGTTAGCATTTATTGGTGCGTTTGATTTGCCGATTTGTGCATGGCACATTGGCAAGATTGATAATGTGCGAGCCGTGACAGTGAACGAACTGCACACCAAAATCGCCACGCATTTACCAAACAGCACCGTTTATGCCCATGACAGCATTGCCCAAGCGGTGGCAAGTGTAGAGACACAGGCAGGTCATGATGATGTGATTTTGTGCTTTGGCTCGTTTCACACGATAGGCGAGAGCCTCATTGCACTAGGGCTGGCGAACGACCCACGCACTTTATAAGAAAATTGTAAAATCAGGATAAATCCGATTGGCTTTATTGTCTTTTATGGTAAAATAAAAACATTGCTAACAGACGTGATAAGACGATGATTTCAAAACAGTTATTATTAGGATTAAGTTTGGTTTTGGGCGGTGGTGTGATTTTATATGCCGTCAATCAAGGGCAAAGCGACACCGCCCAAAACGTACAAACTGCCGAGACCACCCCCCAAACAGACAACGTGGCGACCACTCCTGATGACGGTGTGGCTCGCCCGACCGTTGAGCCTTTGACCGTGGACATGACGACCGAGAGCAAGCTTTTGACCGCCAAACAGCAAGCCCGAGAAGCTCGCACGCTTGCCCAAGAAAAAGAAGCCATGGCACTCATCGAAGCCCAAGAAAAGGCCCAGCAACTGGCTCTTGACAAAGCGACCGCTGAACAAAAAGCCTTAGCCACAGCCACGCCTGCCGATACTTTGACGGTAGAGACACGCCCTGAGGCGATTGCTGTCGCCCAAGCACAAGCAGAACAAGAACGCTTAGAAAAACTTGCCAAAGAAAAAGAGCTAAAAGCCAAACAAGAACAACAAAAGCGTAAAAAAGATGAAAAAGCCAAAGCTGATAAGCTAAAAACCCAAAAAGAACAAGAAGAAAAAAAAGTTCAACAAGAAGAGAAAACCAAAACTGAAAAACAAAAAAAAGAACCAGCCAAAAAAGCCTATGATGAAACCCCACAAAAAACCAACAATGGACAGCATAAAGTGGTGCGTGGTGATGGCTTGATTAAACTGTCTCGTCAGTACGGCGTGCCTGTTTCTGCCCTTGCCCAAGCCAACAACATGGGAAGAGATGACCCTTTGCCACTCGGCAAAACCATCAAAATCCCATCAAAAGCACAAGTGGCACGCCTAGAGCGTGAAGCCAAAGAGCGTGAAGCCAAAGAGCGGGCTGCCGCCAATGCTGACAAACGCCTAAAAGAAGCCCGCCAAAGGGGCAGTGATGGCGACAGCAATGCTCGCTATGGCGTGCAAGTGTCACTGGCAAACAACCAAACCAAAGCCGATGAGCTTGCCAAAAAATACCGAGATGCTGGCTATACGGTCAGTACCAGTCAGACCAGTCGTGGCGTGCGAGTGTTGGTTGGATCAGAAAAAAACCAAGATGCCGCCGCCGCCTTGCGTGATAAAATCAAAAATGACAGTCGTGTGGATGGCAGTGGGGCATGGGTAAAACGTGTGCAGTAACTTCCTAAGATGATTTGATGATGAATCATTTGGTTGATTAGCCGTTACAATGATCGCATGACTGATGAAGTTGTGCGATTTTTTATGTAAATTAACAATTTTTTGATGATAATTGTGTTGGTTGTGTTATAATGTTAGGTATATGCCTAAAATTTGTAATAAATCTGTAACACTTGTAATAACCGTTTGTGATGGCTGATGGGTGTCATTTGGTGGTTGTGGGTGTGATGATAGAATTGGGTAAACTTTAATAGATGCTTTGTTGTTTGGTTTGGGTATTTTTATGATGTAGGGCGTGCCTACCTTTGGTATTTGCAATGAAAAATTGATAAAAGTGTTAAATTTTCATCGTATTTTGTGAAAATGTTATCAATGGTAGGCACGCCCTAATAAAAATATTTAAAGGAATGCAGTTAGAACCACAATAAGGTTGTCAGTCACTTCTGGTTAGGAGTATTTATGTCTCAAAATGCCACACCAGCCACAGGGCGTTATCGGGGTCTGATCATCTCGATGTCGCTTTTTATGGCATTGATTTTTATTCTGCTTGCGTTTACATTTTATGCCTCAAACGTGCTAGAACGTAACGCTATTTTGGAGGACGCCACACACTGGGTTGCCAACGACACGCAGTCGCTCATTAAAGACATTTTTGACATGCAGTTAAGTTATGGTGAGGACATCACATCTCCTCACATGAAAACGGTATTGTCTCGTCTGGATGAAACGTCAAAATCCATTGAATCAACCCTAAGTGCCATTGAGCATGCTGGCATCTATCATGACTCTCGTGGTGGAACTCACCAATTGCCAAAGCTAACGGATTCAGAGGCCGTCGCTCATTTGGAGATAGCACGTGAACAGTGGAACGCTCTAAAACCTAGGGTAGAGGCATATTTGGCGGTGGCAGGCGACATCACCGCAGATTCTAGTACGCAATTGCGTTTGGCAGGTGAGCAAGCCAAAATCTCATCTTTGGCGATGAATGATGCTTTGCATGAATTAACTTTTAGTGTAACACGTGCTGCTGAGACCCAAGCTGGCAATATTCGTATCATTCAGATCATTGGGGTGGGTGCGATTTTGGTGTACTTTGCTGTGTTTATTCTGATTGTATTAAGACGTCTACGTCAATCGGATGCCGAAACCGAAGCGGCACGTCAAGAGACCACAGAGATTATGCAGACGGTAAACACAGGTCTGTTCCTGCTTGACAGAGACCTAAACATCGGTCAGCAGCACTCAAAAGCTCTGACCGACATTATCGGTACTAAACGCTTAGGCGGTGAGAACTTAACCACCGTACTTCGCAATCGCATCTCTGATAAAGACCTTGATACCACACAAAAATTCATTGACCAGCTATATAACCCACGTGTTAAAGAGAAACTTGTGGACAGCTTGAACCCTTTGAATAAGGTCATGATTCAGCGCGAGGGTGAAAATGGCACAAATGAGAACCGCTATCTTGATTTTAAATTCTCTCGGGTATACGAAGGCAAAAGCATCGCCCGTATTTTGGTGAACGTCAATGACATCTCTGATGCGGTGCGTCTGGAACAACGTCTAGAACAAGAACGTGCCCAAAATGACATGCAGATTGAGATGCTGACCACCATTTTGAACGTAAATCCTACGGTTATTGGCGAATTCATTGACAATACGCACAAGCATATTGAAAAGATGAATAACACGCTAAAAAACCCAGGCAGCTCGCAATTTGAACTACAAAATAAAACCAAATCGCTATATCGTGAAATGCACAGCTTAAAAGGTGAGGCATCAGCATTAAAGTTGCACAGTTTTACCAAGATTGCATCAGAGGCAGAAAATAAACTGCACGCATTGCAAAACCAAGCAACACTCTCAGGTAATGACTTCTTGCCATTAACCGTACATTTGGATGAGTTATTGAGCTTATCTAATACCATTACTGGTCTGGGTGAGCGTATTAACACAGCAGCACGTAACATGATGAATCACGGACATCAAGAGGTTGGTGCTAAGACCCAAGAGGATTATCTAAGAAGTGAGACAACTCAGACAACAGAGCAGCAAGAAACTGTGAATGCCAAAGAAGAGTTGGGTGTGTATTTAGAGCAGTTTGCCCAAGACATCGCTGAGCGTCAGGGCAAACTTGTACAGCTAGATACCCAAGGACTGGAAGGTCAAAATATTCCTGCACGCCTAAAAACCGTAACCAAAGAATTGTCTGTTCAACTACTTCGTAACGCCATCGTGCATGGTATTGACTCACCCGCTGCTCGTGTTCAAAATGGAAAAGATGAGATAGGCACTGTCAAAGTGATGATAAAAACTCATGCAGGCGATGACAATAGCGACTTTATTTTTAGCATAGAGGATGATGGCAAAGGCATTGATTATGAGGCCATTCGTCAGCGTATCATAGCCAAAGGTACTTATACCGAAGATGAAGTGCACGCCTTTGAGAAGAGTCGCTTATTAAACATACTGTTTTCCTCAGGGTTTAGCACCAAAGACCAAGCCGATGAAGATGCAGGGCGAGGTGTGGGGTTAGACATTGTCAAAGACCGTGTCAAAGAGTTTGGTGGTAAGATTAATGTTCAAAGTGAAGAAGGTCAATTCTGTCGCTTTGTGATTAAACTACCCATGTGATTAATTTTAAATAGGGCGTGCCTGCCTTTGGTATTGCAATGAAAAATGAAAAATCATACGTTTTTCATGCAAGATGAATTAAAGTTGTTAAAGTTTCATCATATTTTATAAATAATGTTATCAAGGGTGGCACACCCTAGCCAAAAACCCGTAAGTGCTGTATCATTAACAGGCTTACGGGCGTTCTAATGGAGTTTATATGTATAAATTAATGGTTGTTGATGATTCAAACATCATCAGAAATCGTATTCAACGTGCTTACAATAACGAAAAATTCATGTTGGTTGCTACGGCATCCAATGGTGCGGACGCAGTTGAAAAGTTTCAGCTACACAGACCTGATGTTGTGACCATGGATTTGACCATGCCACAGATGGATGGTTTGGAGTGTATTGAGAAGTTGGTTGCTTTGGATGATGGGGTGCGTATTTTGGTGGTCTCAGCACTCTCTGATAAAGCCACAGGCATTCAAGCACTGTCGCTAGGTGCCAGTGGTTTTCTGTGTAAGCCATTTTCTGATGAAGAGTTGATTGCAGCACTTGATGAGCTTATGCATGATTGATTGGTATTCGGCGGATAATGTCCGTCGATGGTTTGTAACTTTAAAAAGTCGATAGACTTTTTGTTTGCTTTACTTGAACATTTAAGGGTTTTTCTATTGCTTGGTATAGAACCATCTGTTTATACCAATACCATGAAGTTTAGACGTATTTTAAATACTGTTTAGATGGCTGGGCTAATAGGCATAACATTAAAATAAGGTATGGCACTAACACATTGAGAAGTATTTATGAAAGCAGAAAAATTAAACGTTTTTATCAGCTCGGTTATGGCATTTTTTGACCAAGTTGGCGAAAAATTAACCGAGGTAGACACCCCTTATCTAAACAGCAATGCCACACCGCTTGCCTATGATTACAGTGGCATCATTACCATCACAGGTCCTTTGACTGGCTGTGTGTATGTGAGTGCAGAGACCCCACTGCTTCGTGACCTACTTATCACGTTGGGTGAGCCTGAGAACTCATTGGCATTACTAAAAGACCTTATCGGTGAGGTTGCAAATACTGTATCGGGTAACGCACGCACAGAGTTCGGCTCGGATTTTATCATCTCGCCACCTAAGATTGTTGATGGGGCACCAAGCGTAAACTTTTTGCCCAAAGACAAACGCACCTACGTCATTCCTTTTCACTGGCGTGAGCATGATGGCGTGATTGGTATTTGTGTTGGTTATAGCAATTAATTCATTGCCTTTATCATGAATCCGCCCACTCAGCAAATAACTTTTAAAAGTGTGTTGCAAGTGGGCGGATTTTGTTGTCAGATATATCAATCTGTGCTATAATGAATGGCTTTTTTAAGCATTTTACTTTAACTTTAATGACACACACGAATTAAAGTCCTAAATATACTTTTTGCAGGACTTGCTTTTGGCTTGTCGGGGTGTTTGTTTTATTCAAGGTTTTTATGGACTTTATAAGACAAATTCGGCAAGGCTCATTCGTGGAGGCATAACCCAAACTTTAAGGACACATCATGTCAAATCCTACTCAAATCGCCATGCGTGACTTGTTAGAAGCTGGCGCTCACTTCGGTCACCAAACCCGCTACTGGAACCCTAAGATGAACCAATACATCTTTGGTGCACGTAACGGCATTCATATCATCAATCTTGAACACACTGTTAAGCAATTCAACGAAGCCCTAACTTTTGCTAACCAACAAGCTGCTAACCGTAACAAAATTCTATTTGTTGGCACCAAGCGTGCCGCAGGTCAAGCCATCCGTGAGCAAGCACAACGTGCGGGCATGCCATATATCGACCATCGCTGGTTGGGTGGTACATTGACCAACTGGAAAACCATTCGCCAATCCATCACTCGTCTAAAAGAGTTAGAAAAGCAAGCCGAAGATGGCACCTTTGCCAAGCTAACCAAGCGTGAAGCCCTAGAGCGTACTCGTGACATGGAAAAATTAGAGCGTGCTTTGGGTGGTATCAAAGACATGAATGGTCTGCCTGATGCGATTTTTGTGATTGACGTTGATCATGAAGCCATTGCCATCAAAGAAGCCAAAAACCTAGGCATTCCTGTGATTGGCGTGGTTGATACCAACTCAAACCCTGATAACGTAGATTATGTCATCGCAGCCAATGACGATGCCATTCGTGCCGTTACTCTATATGCCACTGCCATGGCTGATGCCATCATCGCTGGTAAAGAATATGCCAAAACCCAAGGTAAGGGCGATGAGTTGGACCCTGAAAAACAAGCCAATCGTAATAATGCCACCGCCGATGTTGAAGATAAAGTTGACCAAGCAGGTCAAGTGGTAAACAATTATTGATTTTGTTACTGGGCTTTGCTGTTCATTTTAAGCCCAGCATGTGATTGTTGTCATGTGCTAATATAGGATAAAATGAGGAGCATTGCCCAATCAATAATTTGCTGTGTATGCAAGTTATTGTATTTAATTCAATCATCACCAAACAAAAGGTAAGAAACCATGTCTCAAATATCTGCAAAAACTGTAAAAGAACTCCGTGACCGTACTGGTCTTGGTATGATGGAATGTAAAAAAGCCCTAGAAGAAGCTGGTGGCGATATTGAGCTTGCCATTGATAATCTACGTAAATCAGGTCAGGCCAAAGCTGCCAAAAAAGCAGGAAATATTGCTGCTGACGGTACCATTATTATCACTCAAAATGCCGATAAAGCATTATTACTAGAAGTAAACTGCCAAACTGATTTTGTTGCCAAAGATGAAAATTTCACCGCATTTGCCAACAAAGTCGCTGAGCTTGCCCTAGCAAACAACACCACGGATGTAGCAACCATCTCTGCACTATCTTATGAAGATGGCGTGAGCGTAGAAGAAGCTCGTGTTGCCTTAGTACAAAAAATCGGTGAGAACGTACAAGTTCGCCGTGCCGAAGTCATCGAAGGTGCCAACCTAGCCGCTTACCGTCATGGTCTGCGTATCGGTGTGGTTGTGTCTATGGATGGTGGTTCGTCAGAACTTGGTAAGTCTGTTGCCATGCAAGTGGCTGCCTTTAATCCATTGGCGGTAAACGAAGAGAGCGTGCCTGCTGACATCCTAGCTCGTGAAAAGGACATTATTGAAGCCAAGGCCAAAGAATCTGGTAAGCCTGAGACGGTCATTGAGAAGATGATCACTGGCGGTATCCAAAAGTACCTAAACGAAGTTACTTTGGTCAACCAGCCTTATGTCATTGACAACGACAAAAAAGTTGGCGATGTCCTAAAAGCCGAAAACGCCACTGTCATCAGCTTCAAACGCCTAGAAGTTGGCGAAGGCATTGAGAAAAAGCAAGAAGACTTCGCTGCTGAAGTTGCTGCCGCTCAAGCTGCCGCCCAAGGTTAATCACTCTTTGATGATAAAAAACGCACTATTCGGTGCGTTTTTTATTGTAAAAAATTTGGGAAATTTGTCAAAAACAGAGTACAATAGAGATTATTTATCGGAGATTTTTATGTTTAACAAAAACGAATTTATTCAGCTACTGCTTGATTATGGCGTTTTAAAATTTGGCGAATTTACCCTAAAATCAGGGCGTGTTAGTCCCTATTTTTTTAATGCAGGGCTACTGTCAAGCGGTAAGGCGTTGGATATGCTCTCAAATGGCTATGCCGATATTTTGGCAAAACAGTTGGGCGATAATCCCACGATTTTTGGGGCGGCATATAAGGGCATTCCGTTTGTGGCGACCACGGCTCAGACCTTGTGGCGTTCGCATGGCATTGATACCGCTTGGGGCTATAACCGCAAAGAAGCCAAAACGCATGGCGAAGGGGGCAACCTTGTCGGAGCGGACTTGTCGGGCAAATCGGTGTGGGTGATTGACGATGTCATGACCGCAGGGACGGCTGTGCGTGAAGTGGTTGAGATTTTAAAGGGTGCAGGGGCGAGCCTTGCAGGGATTGTCATCGCCCTTGACCGCAAAGAGCGTGGGCAGGACGAGCGTTCGGCGGTTCAGCAGATTAAAGATGATTTTGGCGTGCCTGTGTTTGCCTTGGTGGATATTGATGATATTATTGGCTTTTTGCAAGATAAAGGCGAGACTGAGCATTTGGCAAAAATGCAAGCCTACCGTGAGCAATATGGCGTATAGGGGGTGTTATGGCAGTGGTTGAGAGAACGTTTGTGATTGATGAAAGCATTGCCAAGCAGTTGGACGAACTTGTGCTTTTTGATGAGCAATCAGAGTTTGTTAGCGAAGTGCTTGCCAAACAAATTTATCAAATCAACAAGGAAAAACTGCTTAAAAAAATGCAAACGCTACGCCAATCCGCTAACGCACCTGACGGCATTTCTACCACAGATATGATTTATCAGTTGCGACAAGGTGGACAGGTGTGAAATCTCATTTTGCTGATAGTGTGGTGATTGATGCCAATGTTTTTGTCAAACTGCTACACGCTGAACACGACAGTCCGCTGGCTTTTGACCTTTTGGATTATTGCATTGCTCACGATATTTTAATCGTTGCTCCGACACTTTTTGATTATGAAGTTATCTCGGTTTGTGTGCGATTGCACATTGAGTTAAATGAGATATTGGCGTTGCTGGCGGATTATCGGGCGACCAATTTGGTGTTACAAGTGCCTGACTTTGACGACTGGCAACTGGCGACCAAAATTTGCCAAGACGGCAATACCAAAAGTGGCTATCCGTCCATGTATGACAGCATTTATCAAGCAATGGCAATCAATCGCAACATCACGTTTGTGAGTGCCGACACTCGCCACATCGCCAAAGCCAACAAGCATGGCAATGTCTGTGCGTTGACGGAGTGGCGTGGTATTTTTAAACATTTTTAACCATTTTTTAAACTGGAAAATCTAATGAAAAAACTCAACTTTCTTATCGTCATGGACGATATTGCCACCATTAACTACAAAAAAGACACCTCCCTTGCGATGATGTGGGCGATAGCCGAGCGTGGGCATGGCTTGGCGTATTGTGGCATTCATGATTTGTGGCTTGACAAGGGCGAGCTGTGTGTGGATAAGCAGGACGTGGAAGTCTTTAAAAATCCTGATGATTTTTATCAACTTAGCCAAAAAACAACCGTCAAAGCCACAGAATTTGACGTGATTTTGATGCGTAAAGACCCGCCTTTTGACATGAATTTTTTATACGCTCTGCACCTGTTAGAATACGCCAAGCGTGCAGGCGTGTTGGTGGCAAATGACCCAAGTTCGGTGCGTGCGTGTAATGAAAAGCTCTTTGCCACGCAGTTTAGCGAGCTGATGAGTCCGACCATTGTTACTGCTAGGCAGTTGCACATTCGTTCATTTATCAATGAGCATAAAGATGTGATTGTCAAACCGCTTGACGGCATGGGCGGTATGGGGATTTTTCGTTTGACGGCAGACAGCCCAAACATCGGTTCAACTTTGGAGATGCTGACCCAACTGGGAACCTTGCCTATTATGGCTCAAAAATACCTGCCCGAGATTAAAGACGGCGATAAGCGAGTGCTAATTGTTGGCGGTAAAGTCGTACCATTTTGTTTGACTCGTATCCCACAAGGGGGCGAGACTCGGGGTAATCTGGCGGCGGGCGGTCGTGGTGTTGCCATGCCACTGACAGACGCCGAACGAGCCGTTGCCGAAAAAGTCGCCCCCGTGTTGGTGGAAAAAGGCTTGTATTTTGTGGGGCTTGACCTAATAGGAGCAAAAATTACCGAGATTAACGTAACATCGCCAACGTGCGTGCGTGAGATTGATGAACAATGTGGCACAACCATTGCAGTGGATTTTATTGAGTTTATTGAAGGTTTGGTAAAATAAAGGGTATTGTTAATTGACTAACCCTTTGGGTGGATTTGTAGGGGCAAATTGCAATTTCATGAGATAAATATATCATTTTGGGTGTTTTAAAAAATAAGACGGTCTGTCCGTCTTATCTTGGCATAATTTCATTAAATTATCATAAGCCGTTCACAAAACCGTCATAAAAACCCCTTATCCTATGCGTACTTTGATAACCTTTGGAGTACGCCATGCCATTGCACAGCAACACCGACCTAGACCACGATGACGAAATCATCGAAGACTCAAATCCCACCGACAACCCCGAATTTGCCAATATGCTCATCAAAAGACGCTCCATTTTAAAGGGCGGAGCAGGGCTGATGACCGCAAGTTTCTTTGGTTCATTGCCCCTTATGGGCTGTGCCACAGGGGCAAGCAGTGCAAAAATGACAACCAATGCAGGCAAATCCCTAAAACGCCCAACCGCCCTAAAATTCACCGCCGTCCCCCACTACACAGGGGGCGACATGATTGTGGCGGACGGCTATCATGCCGAGCTGATTTTGCCCATGGGTACGCCCATTGTGAGCGGACTTGGCGAGTGGACGGACGACCGCATGGTGGTGGGCGAATCTTTTAAATACCGCATGGGCGACAACCATGACGGTATGTGGTTTTTTGGCTTAAAAAACGGCAGTTACGCCCCCGATGTGTCCGAGCGGGGACTGCTTGCCATGAACCACGAATACACCAATTCAAACCTAAATCCCATTGAAAATTACTCCGACCAAGACGACACCGCCCCCAAGATTTTTCAAAAAAGACGACTTGCCAATGACGTTCGCCGTGAGATTCACGCTCATGGCGTGTCGGTGGTGGAAATCAAACGCACGCCCACAGGCTATGAGCTCATCAAGGATTCACCCTTTAACAAACGCTACACCAGTGGCACGCCAACCCGACTGTCGGGCGTGGCAAAGGGCAGTGAATTTGTCAAAACACGCCTTGACCCACAAGGCTTATCAAGCGTGGGTATCAACAACCAATGTGGGGCGGGGCTTTCGCCTTGGGGGACGTATTTGACGACCGAAGAGAATTTTTTGAACGTGTTCGCTCGTGGGGCGGATAAGGGTATCATCGGCGACAAAAACGACAAACGCCTTGCCCGATATGGCTTAAAAGAAGACACGATAGGCGACCCTGCGTACAGTTGGCACACGCCAAAAGACGGGCAGGCAGGCGAGTTTGACCATTGGGATATCACCGCCAAGGCAGGCAAAACCGCCACGGACGATTATCGCCACACCTTTAACACTTTTGGCTATATTACCGAGATTGACCCCTTTAATCCAAAAGCCAAAGCAGTCAAACGCACAAGTTTGGGGCGGTTTGCTCATGAAAACTGTGCCTTTGCCCCACCAAACGAAGGCGAACCGCTTGTGTTTTATATGGGCGATGACGCTCGGGGCGAGTACATTTATAAATTTGTCTCCGATGCCAAATGGACAAATGCCGATGTGGGCGGTGGGCTTGCGGTGGGCGATAAATATCTGGATAAAGGCACGCTGTTTGTGGCGGTGTTTCACGATGACGGCACGGGCGAATGGCGTGAGCTGTCTAAGAAAAATCCCATGCTTGCCGACTTTGAGAGCGATGCCGAGATTGCTGTGTTTGCTCGTATGGCAGGCGATAGGGTGGGGGCGACCAAAATGGACAGACCTGAATGGGTGTCGGTAAGTCCCATAACTCGTGAGATTTATGTAACTTTGACCAACAATTCTAAGCGTAAAGAAGAAGACGTGAACGGAGCCAACCCCAGAAGCTATGACGGCAAGGGCAATCAGCACGGGCATATCATTCGCTTTGCCGAGACGGCAGGGGGCGTGGGCGATAAGTTTGTCTGGGACATTTATCTGTTTGCGTCCCCGCATGACAAACACGAGCAAAACCTATCAGGCTTGACCGCCGAGAATGACCTATCATCCCCTGACGGGCTGTTTTTTGACCCCCGTGGCGTGCTGTGGATTCAGACCGATGACGGAGCGTACACCAAAACGACCAACTGTATGCTACTGGCAAGTCTGCCCAACCACATCGGAGACGGGGCAACTCTTTCCACAACCACAGGTAAAACCACCCACATGGGGGCAAAAGCCACGCCCGACACGCTAAAACGCTTTTTTGTCGGGCCAAAAGGGTGCGAAGTAACAGGCATTACCATGACTCCTGATTGCAAGGCGTTGTTTATCAACATTCAGCACCCCGAAGGCACGTTTGGGGCGGTGGCAGGGGGCAAAACCCCACGTTCTGGCACGGTGGTGATTACCAAAAAAGACGGTGGCGTGATTTTGGCGGAGTCGTTGGACGGGTAGGGTGTTTAACATAAACAAAAAAGGGGGTGTTTTTGCATTCCCTTTTTGGCAATGGGTAATTTTTCCAATTTTCCAATTTTCCAATTTTCCAATCCGCCCAATCCGCCCAATTTTTCAAATGTATTATAAAATGTCCAAGTCAGGCTGCTTTAACCTTTCATATGTTTTTGAATAATCTTGATGAAGAATAAAGCCTTATTTTTTATGGGGATTTTTTTGATTAAAAACTCATCAATGTTACAAAAATCTTGTTAAATATGGCTGGATTTTTAAAAAATTGATTGGCATGGGTCAATTTTTGGGGTAAAATTAGCCGTTTTTTTACGTCTGTAAAAATTTGTAAAGAGATTGCCATTTCGGTCAATCAGTTTTTTAACTCGGAGTTGATAGCTTAATCAAATCTCAAACACGCCCGCTAACAGATTTTATCTGCCAAAAGTACGTTTGATAACAGTATTAGCACCCCCAACGCCTTTTCTCTGTTTTGCGTTTACGGTTTTACGCACGCTTTTTGGAGGACTCTACGTTGAGTACACCTGTTACTACCCAAGCTGCAAAATTGCGGCGAAATCTTGGTCTATGGCACGTCATCATCATTGGTTTGGCTTATATTCAGCCGATGACTTTGCTTGATACTTTTGGTATGGTCTCCCGTGATAGTGGTGGACACGTGCCGATGTCTTATCTTTTTGCACTATTCGCCATTTTGCTCACGTCAATCAGCTATGGGCATATGATTCGTGCCTATCCGTCATCAGGTTCAGCTTACACTTATACACAAAGAGCGATTAACCCGTCTATGGGCTTTATGGTCGGCTGGTCAAGCTGGCTGGATTATCTGCTCTCGCCGATGGTAAACATTATCCTTGCCGTGCTGTATCTTGAAGCCCTATTCCCTGCGGTGAACCACTGGGTGTGGGTGATTGGTCTGACGGGGCTGATGACTCTGGTTAATATCTTTGGTTCAAAAACCGTTGCCTACTTTAACAGTTGGATTGTGGCGGTGCAACTGCTTGTGATTGCCGTCTTTACCTATCTGATTTATAGCAAATTGCAAATGGCACAATACGCCGCCAACACCAACCCAGAAGACATCTATGAGCTGTGGAGCTTAAAGCCGTTTTGGAGTGAGATGACTTCGGTGGGAGCTTTGATTACAGGTGCGACCATTTTGTGTTTCTCGTTTACAGGTTTTGACTCGATTTCTAGCCTTGCCGAAGAGACCAAAGACGTCAAAAATACCCTGCCAAAAGCGATGATTTTGACTACCCTAATCGCAGGTGCGGTGTTTGTTGTTAGTGCTTACTTCATGCAAACTTATTTGCCAAGTAACCCTGAGCTGTACTTTGAGGCGGTGGACGAAACCCAAGCCGAAATCCTGCTATTGGTGGGCGGTTCAGCGTTCCAAGCGATTGTGTTAGGCTTTGCTATTGTAACGGTGATGGCGTCTGGTATCTCGGCTCACGCTGGTGTGTCTCGTCTTATGTATGTGATGGGTCGTGATGGCGTGATTAGCAACAAAATCTTCGGTCAGCTAAGCCCCAAATTCTTGACCCCTGTCAATAACATTCTGATTGCTGGCGGTGTGGCTTTGACCGCAGGCTTTATTAGTTTGGAGACGGTGGTAAACCTAATCAGCTTTGGTGCATTGACGGCATTTAGCTTTGTAAACCTATCGGTCATTTTCCGCTATGCGGTGCGTGATAAGATGGTTAATACACCCAAACAAATCATCAGCTATGTCGTGGTGCCTGTGATTGGCTTTATCAGTATTTTCTTGATGTGGCTAGAAGTGGACAGCACAACCTTTGGTGTGGGTCTGTTCTGGGCGTTCTTGGGCTTTATCTGGCTTGGTATCAAGACAGGTGGCTTCAAAAAGCCTGTACCACAATACAAAGAAGAAGATGTATAATTCTTTGGTTAATTATAAAAATCCCGTCTTATGGCGGGATTTTTTGTGGGATAAATTCAAATAACCAATATTAAAAAGGGCAAATAAACCTAAAACCAACTGCCGTCCGTACTCATGTCTGCACATTTGCCGTTGTCTGAGAGCTTATTTTTGATGAGTGCTAATATCGGTTGCCATTGTCCTTTGGCGTCTTGGTAGGGCTTTTGTGTTTTGTCAAAGATGGTCAGTGCGTCATCAGCAAGCTGAGCGTAGGCACTTTTCTCACTGATATAAGCCAAAGGGCGTTGCCCTATCTCATCAAATATCGCCAACAGTTTGTCGCTTGGTATGCCCCCATCCATGAGCTGTGGACGTATGCGGTTGGCGATGAGATGAACATCCACTTTGCCTTTTCTGATTCGCTTGATGTCGGCGATATTTTTTAAAAATCGCTTGGTACTGTCTATGTCAAAAAAGGACGGCAACACTGGCACAAACATTAAATCACACTCGCCAATAAGCCGTTCGGCACGCTCGCCTGCCACTGCCCCTGGGGCGTCGATGATGAGAACATCGGGCTTAGCTTTGTTTATCTTTTTGGGCAAATCGCCAATGTCGTCACTGTCTCGCCAGTCAATGCCCATAATGGGCGTGACATCATCGGGGCGATATTTTAAAAAACGCAAGGCAGATTTTTGGGGGTCAGCGTCTGCAATGGCGACCCGATAGCCTTCATGAGCCAAGGCGACAGCAAGGGTCAGACTGATTGATGTCTTGCCACAGCCCCCTTTTTGGTTGGCGGTGAGAATGGTGAGCATGCATTAATCCTTAATTGTCGTGTGGTTATTGGTGATGAATGATTGTACCGAAAATTAGGGGTAAATGCAATGCAATAATAAGGTAATAAATCCAATGACATCACACCAAAGGCGGTGTCAATGGCTTAATCAGCTTGGGGGTAATGGCAGGGGTTTGCTCATCGCTAGCGGGAGCGATGTCCGTCTCGTCATCTGTCTGTGGCAATGACTTGACCGCAATGTCTTGGTTGGTGTCTTTGTCGGTATTTTTGACAGCATCTTTGGTAATGTCTTGGGCGTAAAGTTTTGGTAAGTCCAGCATTTGCACAACAAAGGCATATTTTAAGGTGTCTCTGTCGCCCAGATAACGCTGATAAAAGCTGGAATTTAACAGCCCTGCCCCACCTTGCCCCAATGCCCAAATACTTGCCAAAAAATCTCGGGTCGCCATGGTGCTGTTCTGTTCGGACAGATACCGCTCGGCAATTTCATAAATGCGTTTCATGCGTTCACGGCGAATCTTATACAACTCACCGAACAGGCGGTTTAGCCCTGACGCGGTCGATGACAATTTGTCTTCTAGGTGGTGAAACATCATCGCTCGCTGTGGACGCAAAAGCAGTTGTAGCACCATGCGAGCCACGCCTGCCCCCGCCCCATCATCAATGGCATTCATCTCATACAGGCGTTTTTCGTACTCTATGAGCAGTCGTAACAGTAGCTCATCCTTACTCACAAAATGCTTGTACAACGTCCCCTTTGCCAAATCCAAATGGCGTGCCAAACTGTCCAAGGTCAAATCATAATCGCCTGATTCTAATAACAACTGTTCAGCAGTCGCCAAAATCTGCCGTTCTCGGTGCTCAAACTGTTCTTTACGACTGCTCATGTCTTTATTCCCTGAGTGGGCAAAAAATGTAAAATCTTCTCAATTATAACAAAATTTTAAACATTGTGAAATATTTTAAAACCATCCATCCTGCCACACACCATTCATTCCCAAAATTTTGATAAAAAATTATTAAAAAACAATCACTTCTTATGGCTTAACAAATGTTCATTTTTAATAAATTTTTGTGCATGGGCGTTCACATCCTTGATAAATTCATGTATAATAGTGCACCAAAACAGGCAACACAGGAAAACACCATGACTGCCAAACACAACCCCCAAGATTTTGAAAATCCCCCCATCAACTGGGTGCCTGCTGTTTTTCTCATCAGCACGCCCTTGCTCGCCTTGATTTTGGTGCCGTGGTATCTGTGGACACATGACACCAGCCCTGCTCTGTGGATTGCCTTTTCGCTGTTTATGGCATGGACGGGGCTGTCCATCACCGCAGGCTACCACCGCTTATTTGCCCATAAGTCCTATGAAGCTCACCCCGTTGTCAAATATTTTTTGCTCATCGGGGCGACCTTGGCGGTACAAAGCTCTGCCTTTGACTGGTGTTCGGGACACCGTGTCCATCACCGCCATGTCGATGATGAATATGATGACCCCTACTCGGCACGTCGTGGTTTTTGGTTTAGCCACATGCAGTGGATGTTAAAAAAATACCCGAGCGGTCAATACGACTATAAAAACATCCCCGACCTAAAAAAAGACAAGGTACTGGTACACCAACATGAGCATTATGGACTGTGGGTACTGCTGACCAATGTCATCATCCTAAGTGCTGTCGGGCTTATCATTGGCGACATGCTTGGGGCATTTATCATCGTGGGGCTACTGCGTATGGTGCTGACCCATCATTTTACCTTTTTTATCAACTCGTTGTGCCACATGTTCGGCACACGCCCTTATACCGATGAAAACACCGCCCGTGACAACCCGATTTTGGCGATTTTTACTTGGGGCGAAGGCTATCACAACTACCATCATTATTTCCAATACGACTATCGTAACGGAGTCAAATGGTGGCAATACGACCCAACCAAATGGCTCATCGCCGGCTTATCCAAAATCGGTCTTGCCAAAGAGCTAAAAACCGTCGATGACCTAACCATCAAACATGCCGAAGTCACCATGCAGTTTAAACGTGCAGAAGCTCGCATTGCAGGTGGGGATTTGTCATTAGATGATAAGCTCATGATGTTTAAAGATAAAATCACTGCCGAATACGACGCCTTTACCAATACCGTGGAAGAATGGCACGCCCTAAAAGCCAAATCCATGGAGCTAAAACGCACCGAATTTGCCAACCGCTTACATGAAGCCGATGAATACCTAAAAGAACAGTTCGCCCAAGTGGAACAAAAAATCCGTGACCACAGTGAACGTGTAGAGCAAGCCTTTATGCAATTAAAAGGTAAAGCTATTAAGGGCTGATTAGGCAGATTAACCCATTAGGAGAGTAAATTTAGGTTTACTCTCTTTTTTAAGAGTTTAATTTTTAAAAATTATCGGAGAGCAGAGAGTACGCCCTAAATTATTATTTGCCATCACTTAAAAATAAGGGTATAATACCAAAATTCCCATTGTGCCGATGTTGCGATAATGTTTGTTGGGTTATCTCTCATCATTTCTGGAATGGGGCTGGTGTCAGCTACCCAGTGCTACGTCATTGACGGGAACTGCCGTAAATGCCATAAAAAAGAGCCTATGTCTAGGCTCTTTTTTGTATTATAATCAAGGCAGATTGTCATCTTATCACATCAAAATCTGCCGTTTACCAGCATTATCCATCGGACTGACCAATCCTGCCTCTTCCATCATGTCCACGATACGAGCAGCACGGTTGTAGCCAATGCCCAGCTTACGCTGAATACTGGATATGGAGACTTTACGGCTTTCCATAACAAAAGTCACCGCTTGATGATAATATTCATCATCACCGCCCTTACCCAGTCCATCACCCGACCCTTCGCCTTCAAAGGTGTAGCTGTTTGACAGGTCAATATAGTCAGGACTGCCACGCTCACGCCACGCATCGCAGACACGGTTAACCTCATCATCATCAACATATGCCCCATGTACACGGCGTGGAGTGTTCTCGCCTGGCCCGATGAACATCATGTCGCCATTGCCCAGCATGTTCTCAGCCCCACCTTCTTCGATGATGGTACGACTGTCCACTTTTGAGTTCACTCGTAGGGCGACACGGGACGGGATATTCGCCTTAATCAGACCTGTGACGACATTCACCGTCGGACGCTGAGTGGCAAGCACCAGATGAATGCCAGCGGCGCGAGCCTTTTGGGCAAGGCGAACAATCGGCTCTTCGGCAGTTTTGCCCAGTTGCATAATCATATCGGCAAATTCATCCGCCACGATGACGATGAGTGGCAAAGACTTGAGCTTGGGGGCGGTCTTGATGCTGACATTTTCGTCCGCTCGCCATAGCGGGTCAAATATCGGCTCGCCTGACATCTCAGCTTGTACCACTTTTTTGTTAAACTCCGAGATTTTACGCACACGCAGTAAGCTCATGAGCTGATAACGCCGTTCCATCTCGCTCACACACCACGTTAGGGCGGCGGTCGCTTCGGTCATGTCAGTAATCACAGGCGTGAGCAGGTGCGGTATGTCGCCATAGTTGGCAAGTTCTAGCTGTTTGGGGTCAATCATGACCAGTTTTAGCTCATCAGGGGTGTATTTAAAGAGTATGGAGAGCAAGATAGAGTTTACAAAAACTGACTTGCCCGAGCCTGTCGTACCCGCCACGAGCATGTGTGGGGCTTTGGCAAGGTCGGCAATGACCACCTTACCGCCGATGTCTTTGCCGATGGCGACACCGATTTGCTTGTCAGGGTTTTTATAATCAGGCGTATCTAGCAGTTCGATGAGTCGCACCATCTCCCGCTTTTTGTTGGGCACTTCAATGCCGATATAAGGCTTGCCTGGTATGACTTCGACCACACGCAGGCTCGCCATAGAAAGCGACCGTGCCAAATCCTGTGCCGCCCCCGTCACTCGGCTTGCCTTAATGCCTGCCGCCAGTTCCACTTCAAAGCGAGTTACCACGGGTCCGACCATGGCACTGACCACACTTGCTTTGATGTTAAACTCTCTTAATTTAATCTCCAAAAGCTCAGATAACTGTTGTAGCTCTCGCTCGGTATAGCTGGGCTGCTTATTTGCATCGGGTTTGTCTAGAATGGACAGCTCAGGGATGGGCGATAGGCTCATGCGATGGGTGAGCGTGTCCATCGCTCGTGAGCGTGGCGGAGTTAACGTGTCCACGTCTTTGTCCGTGCTTATGTCCGTGTCCTTAGTGCCTTTAAAATGTGCCTGTTTTGGGGTCTGTGCCACAGGCAAGGGTCTTTTGGGGGTAAAGTTATCAGGGTGTAGCGGGGGAGTTGTGTCGTCTGTTGTATGCCTTGATGTTACATGCTCTGTCTTGTCATTCAAGCCGTCTTCGCTTTTGGCATTTGCTTTATCATCCTTGTTGTTTTCGTTATCATCAAGGGACTTGTCATTGGTGCCCCCCAAGCCCAGTAGGCTCTCGGACAAATCCGCCCAATCATCAGCGAACACGTCATCACGGCTGATGTGTTTGGTTTGATTGGTTTGGCTATTTTGATAAACAAAATCAATCTCATCTTCATCGTCAAGTGCCACATCAAAATCTGTCACATCGCCGTGATGGGTCTTGTTGGTGTTACCACTTTCAGTTGGTTTGACTGATGGTGGTTGTGATGGAAGTGTATCAAACGTGCTGGTGTTGTCAGTCGTGTTGATGATGGTGAGTTTACTTTTGGGTGGGGTCTTAGTAATATCATCAGAATCATGATTTAAGATGTCAATGAGTTCATCGTCATTCATGGATTCTAACGGCTTTGTATGATTTTTGTAAAAATCATCCGATGGCTGACTGCTTGGCTGATTAACATCTAGCGTAAGATTGTCCACTTTTAGCACCACTTCATCAGCATGAATCTCCACACGACTTGCTTGCGGTTCTTGGTCTTGTTTGTCCTGTTGGATGTTTGCCAATATCTCATCACGCAATCCTGATGTCTGTAAAAACTCTGATAAGTTATCATTGGGTAGGTGAGTGGACGTGTGTGCAGGCGTGTCATTTTCTATGACTTCAAAGAGTGCATCATTGTCCCCAGATGGCTCGGTGGGCTTGGTGTGAGTGGGGGACTTATTGTTGTCCAGCCAATTCATGAAATAACCAAATAGCAACGCAGGACGCACTTCAAAGACCAACGTCATTACGATGGCGGTGATGATAAGTAAAAATAGGACGCTGACGATGTTGCCAAATTGAAACACCAAGCCTTGATACAACTCAAAACCGACCACACCCCCCGTCGTCAGCCCAGCGTTATGCTCACCTACCACCCCGTAGCTTGCCAGCAATCCACTGATACAAACAAGCAAAAAGCCATACGCAAGCACCCGAAGTTGCCACATGACCTGCGACTGTCGCCACCACAAAAGTGCCAGTTCGTAGACCATGACCGGCACCAGCCACCATGCTCCATGACCAAAAAACACATGTAAAATATCCGCGACCCAAGCCCCAAGACAACCACCGACGTTGGTGATTTGCTCTCGTGTGCCGACATGCGACCATGCGGGGTCTAGGGTGTTGTACGATAACAAAGACAAAAACAAAAACCCAAGTACCATCGTGCCAAACACGCTAAAAAACAGACGTTTGATGATGGGCATTTGGCTGATGAACTCGGCGATTTTTTGATTTTGTAGTATTTTTTTCATGATTGGGTTTAGAGCTAGGATGGCTTGGATTTTAAGCCGTCTATTATATCGGATAATGGCAGGGTTTATCAAAATTTTTTATGATGGTTTGTGATGGATAAAAATAGAGCGTGTGATTTTGGTGGTGTGATAAGTGTTTTGTTATGATAATGCATTTATGATTTGTATTTTAAATAACAATCTGTAAAATTAATGCATTAGTTAGGGCGTGCCTGCCTTTGGTGTTTGTAATGGAAAATGAGAAAAATCTCCTGTTTTTCATGCAAAAAACATCATTTTATTTCCATAATATGTCTAAATTTTAAGTTGTGTTATAAAGGTTCAACATGCCCTATTAGATAGTAGAAAAATTCCCCCACCCACTCATTTTCCCCTTGTAATTTCCCCCATTTTGTTACAAAATAGGGGGTTAAATTTTAAATTAGAGAATAACGATGAATGTATTGATTATGGCGGCAGGTACAGGCGGACACGTTTTTCCTGCGTTGGCGGTGGCGGACGAGCTGACAACTCGTGGGGCGGTGGTGCATTGGCTTGGCACGCCAAATGGCATGGAAAACGAGCTTGTCGCCAAACACGGCTACACCATGCACCATATTGATATGCAGGGGCTTCGGGGTAAGGGATTGGCTCGGGCGATTAAGCTCCCTTTTATGCTATTTAAAGCGGTCATGGCAAGCAAAAACATCATCAAAAACAACAACATAGATGTGGTTATCGGCTTTGGCGGGTATGTTACTGTACCGGGGGGATTGGCGAGCAAATTATCAGGCAAACCGCTCATCATTCACGAGCAAAACGCCATTGCAGGCATGAGTAACAAGACCCTAGCTCCCCATTCGGCAAAAGTGCTACAAGCCTTTGACGGGGCATTTAGTGGCATGGGCGACAGGCTCATCACGGTGGGCAACCCTGTACGCAATGCGATTATCAATACCACACCGCCAAGCGAGCGTTATGACGTGGCGGACACATCGCCTTTAAAGGTGCTGGTGGTGGGCGGTTCGCTTGGGGCGAAAGCCATTAACGAAGCGGTGGTGGAACTCTTAAAACTGTCGGACAAGCCCCTAACCGTACGACACCAATGCGGTAAGGACAACCACAACGCCATGTTGGTTGCTTATTCGCAAGCAGGGATTGACACGAGCCGTCATGTGTTTGAAGTCATGCCGTTTATTGATGACATGGCACAGGCGTACAGTTGGGCGGACGTGATTATTTGTCGGGCAGGGGCTTTGACGGTAACGGAGATTGCCAGTGTGGGTGTTGCTCCGATTTTTATTCCGCTACCGCACGCTGTGGACGATCACCAAACCGCCAATGCCAAGAGCCTAACCGAGCATGGGGCAGGGATTTTGTTGCCCCAAAACGAGCTGTCGGGCGAAAAACTTGCCGAGATTCTAGGCAATCTTGACCGCCAAAAATGCCTAGATATGGCAAATAACGCCCGAGCCTTTGCTAAAACAGATACGACCATACAAGTGGCGGATATTGTGGAGCGTGTGGTTAAGGCATGAGTGATACCCCATTAACTCCTTATCAGGTTGTTAGTACGCCTGTATTTGACCGTTGGTTAAGCAAATTACGCAACAGACGTGTAAAAATGCAAATTGCTGAACGTCTTTTTCGTATTGAAAATGAAGGATTTTTTGGCGACATTAATTCAGTCGGTGGTGGTGTTCATGAATTAAGATTTCATGACGGGGCAGGTTATCGTGTGTATTATGTTATTCGTGGCAACGTGGTAGTTATTTTGCTGTGTGGTGGCGATAAAGATAGCCAGCAAGATGATATTAAAAAAGCCAAATTGTTATCATCGGAGATTGACAATGAAAGTGAGTGAATTAAAAAAATTTGACCCAGTTGATTATATGCAAAGCCATGAAGATATTGAATTATTTCTTGAAATGGCAATGACAAATGGCGGTGGCGTAGAGCATATCAAACAAGCCTTTTTGGTGGCTGAAAAAGCCCGTACCAAATTGGATAAAGAAAATAATGAGATAAGTTTGAACGATTTAATCGCCAGTGCCATTGCCAAAGTAATGACCAATCAAAAAAGTGTTCAGTTTGGTTAATTGGACATTAAAATGTTTTACCATAAAATCAACGACACATTAAGCCTAACCTTGGTGCATTCATCATTTGCCAATCAAATGAATGATATTGTCAATGCTCAAAAAGATTATTTGGGTAAATGGCTCCCGTGGGCGAATAATTTTAGCGAAAATAGCTATCGTGAATTTGTCAAATTTGCCTTACACCAATATGCCGATGATAAAGCCATTCATACTCATATTATTTATGATGATAAAATCATCGGGGCGGTGAGTTTAAATAACATTTATCATCATCTAAAAAAGGCGGAAATTGGCTATTGGCTACACCAAGAGTATCAAGGGCGTGGTATTATGACCCTTGCCGTGCGTGCGATTATGGACATTGCCAAACATACCTATGGCATGGACGTGGTGGACATTAAGGCAGGCGAGCATAATACCCCAAGCCGACAAGTTGCCGAGCGATTAGGATTTGAGTTTTGTGGTATCATTGCCAATAATGAAAACGTCAATGGTGAGATTATTAACCATGCGGTTTATATGTATCGGTTTTGATTGGTATCTACGTTATTTGTATAAATGGATTAAAAAATGACTGCTAATTTTCAATTAAATAAAAAATACAAAAGAAGTGATGTTTTGGATTTGATTGGCGTGCCAAAAGATGAAAATGGTCATCGGGGCGGGGTTTATACAACTGGATATTTTAAGTTTGAAAATGCCTATTATCTATTTGTAAATATTGGCATAGAAGGCAGAACGGGTCATGACTATGATAATAAGTTTTTATCTGATGATGAAATATACTGGTTTGCAAAAAGCAATGCCAAAATGGGACAATCTCAAATACAAGAATTGTTAAACCCAAAAACATCAATCAATCTATTTTATCGTGAAGCCAACAGAGATGATTTTACTTATTTTGGTAAAGTTAAAGCAATATCTTATCAGGACATGAAACCAGTTCAAATTACTTGGCGTATTGTTGATGATATTTAAAAAAATCATTTATTCAACCCATTTAACACCTAAAAAGAGAAAAAGTTATGCCAAATTCAACCAACGTCAAAACCCTGCCCAAACAACTCATTGAAATCCCAGAAATGAGACGGATTAACACCGTGCATTTTGTTGGTATCGGTGGGGCAGGTATGTGCGGTATTGCCGAAGTGCTTGCCAACCAAGGCTATACGGTTACAGGCTCGGACATTAAAGAAAGCGTGGTTACCAAGCGTTTAGAGAGCCTAGGCATTACGGTGTTTATCGGGCATGATTCATCCAATATCAAAAATGCTGACGTGCTGGTGGTGTCGTCCGCCATTGATAAAACCAACCCCGAGATTCAAACCGCTCTGCAAGCCCGACTGCCCGTGGTTCGCCGTGCCGATATGTTGGGCGAACTTATGCGATACCGCCATAGCATTGCGGTGGCAGGGGCTCACGGCAAAACCACGACCACAAGTCTGCTTACCATGATGCTGACCGAAGCGGGGCTTGACCCGACTTATGTGATTGGCGGTAAATTGAATGCGTCTGGCAAAAATGCGTCTTTGGGCAGTAGCCGATACCTTGTGGCGGAAGCGGACGAGTCTGATGCGTCATTTTTGAGTTTGCGTCCTATGGCGAGCATTGTTACCAACATTGACGAAGACCACATGGATACTTATGGCGGTAGTTTTGACAAGCTAAAACAAGCCTACATTCAGTTTTTGCATAATATGCCGTTTTATGGATTGGCGGTGGTGTGTGGCGATGACGATGAGCTATACGGCATGATTGATGACATTGCTCGCCCTGTGCTGACCTTTGGCTTTAAAGAGCATAATGACGTGCAAGCGGTGGACGTGGTGGTGGACGGTACTCGCACGCATTTTACCGTGCTACGCAAAGACCGTGAACCGCTTCGCTTGACCTTAAATATCCCCGGTGAGCATAATGTGCTAAATGCCTTGGGGGCGATTACGCTAGCCACCGATGAAGGCGTGGACGATGAGGCGATTGTGCGTGCGGTGGGTAAATTTGCAGGCGTGGGCAGACGCTTTGAACAGCAAGCGGACGTAAGCCATGACGGGGGAAATATCCTGCTCGTTGATGACTACGGTCATCACCCTGCCGAAGTGCAAGCGACCATTAAGGCGGCACGCCAAAGCTACCCTGACCGCCGTTTGGTGATGATGTTTCAGCCACACCGTTACAGCCGTACACGGGACTGCTTTAGTGAGTTTGTCAATGTGTTATCGCAGGTGGATAAGCTGATTTTACTTGATGTGTACAGTGCTGGCGAAGAGCCGATTAAGGGGGCGAGTAGCAACGATTTGGCTCGTTCACTGCGTGAGCGTGGGCAGGTTGAGCCGATTGTGCTAAGTGTCAATGACAAAGAACAAATCGCCCAAGTGCTAAAAGTTACCCTACACGCCAATGACCTACTTATCACGCAAGGGGCGGGTAATGTGGGGCAGATTTGTTTGGAACTGAGAGATAATAATTTATATTTATAGGGGGTGAATATGCAAACACAGCCTATTCAAAATATCAATCAAGTTATTGGTTATATACAATCATTACCAATCAATCGCCAACAAAAAATGATTGATTGGATAAATGTATTTCAATCAGAAATTGAAAAAGACGAAATGAATGCCAATCAAAACTTTTTTGAATTGTGGCAAAATTGGCATGACAAAAGTGAGATGTTTTTGGATGATGATAATTCTTGGGCAGATACCAAGGATAGAAATGATATTGGGCGAGAAGTGAGTTTTGAATGAAACAGTTAATTTTGCCTGATAATAATATTTTTTCAGAATTAACCAAAAAACAACCTGAAATTAACGTTGTGCAAACATTTGAGCGATGTGCCAAAGATAGAAATAAACAGTTGATTTTAGCAATTACGGTTTGGCATGAATTGTTATATGGCTTGCATAATATTAAAGCCGAAGAAATTAAAAAGAAAGAGCGAATTTCTGCCTTTCTTTTTAATAATGTTTTATCTTTACCGATGTACCACTACACCCAAGAATGTGCCGACATTCATGCCAAAATCCGTGCCGAATGCCGAGCAAAAGGCAAAACTTTGTCTTTTGCCGACAGTCAAATTGCGTCCATTGCCTTGGCTAATAACGCCATTTTGGTAACTCGCAATGTGGACGATTTTAAATATATTGACGGTTTGATGATTGAAAATTGGTTTGATAATTAACCAACAATTAACTTTGTGCAATTTGAGTAAGGTGCGTATTACGCACCCTTAATGGCATATTTTTAAATAATGGTGCGTTGTACGCATCTTACAGTTTGATTTAATTTTGGAAAAACTTATGAACGATGTAACAAAATTTGGTAAAGTTGCCGTGGTTTGCGGTGGTTTTAGTGCCGAGCGTGAAGTGTCTTTAAATAGTGGCAGGGCGGTGCTAAATGCCCTGCTGTCAAAAGGCGTGGACGCTCATCATTTTGACCCACAAGAGACCGACATTTCAAAATTGCGTGAGTATGACCGTGTGTTCAATGTGCTACATGGTACTTTTGGCGAAGACGGCAGTTTGCAAGGCGTGCTTGATGGCTTCAATATCCCTTATACAGGCTGTGGCGTGCTTGCATCCGCCATTGCCATGGATAAATTTCGTTGTCGTTTGGTGTGGCAGTCGCTAGGCTTGCCAAACGTGCCTTATGTGGTTTTGCATGATGATAGTGATTTTGAAGCGGTGGAGCGTGAATTTGGCCTGCCGTTATTTGTCAAGCCTGCTTCTGAAGGCTCTAGCGTGGGCGTGATGATGATAGAAGAAGAGGGTGGTTTGGCAAAGGCGTACCCAAAGCTTAAACAGTATCATGGCGAGATTTTGGCAGAAAAGGCGATTACAGGGGGCGAGTACGCTTGTTCACTACTGGGTGATGAGGTGTTGCCGAGCATTCGCATTATCCCCAAGGGCAAGTTTTATGACTATGAAGCCAAATACCTGCGTGATGACACGGTATATCAATGCCCGTCTGACTTGACGCCTGAGCAAGAGCGTGAAATGGGCGAGCTTGCCAAACGTGCCTTTTCTGCCATGGGTGGTCGTGGCTGGTCTCGGGTGGATTTCTTAAAATCCGATGACGGCAAGCTATATGTCCTAGAAATCAACACCGTGCCAGGTATGACTGACCACAGTCTTGTGCCAATGGCAGCCAAGCAGGCAGGGATTGAATTTGCGGATTTGTGTGTGAAGATTTTGGCACAAACCTTGCAATGATAATCTTGTTAGGCAATACAAACAACGAGATAAATAGTGACTTCATATAAAAACAGCTACCTAGCGATGAATTTTACTTTCAAAGCACATTAAAATAAGGTAAAATACACAAATTTTAGCCTTATTTGATTAAAATTTGTCAAATACAAAAATACATGACTGGCAGATTTTGATGATAAATAAGCTTTTTAGTGAGTGTGACCGTGGCAGAGATGGCAGTAGACCGCATCAATCATGAGCGTGCAGAGCATGATGACAAACATTTGTCAAAATCATGGCAATCTGCCTTAGTGACACTTGTCCTGCTGTTTGCCATCGGTTTTTTTACCGTGCAAACCATCGGCAAAAGCCCTGCCAAGCCCATTTATGTGGAGTCATCAAACCTAAATGCCTTTGAGCGTGAGTCGCTGACTGGGGCGGTTTTGCCTTTGGGTGATTTCCCTTTTTTTGGTGGCAATTTACACCAAATCCATGATGAGTTGATGGCGTTATCATGGGTGGAGTACGCCACGGTCAAGCGAGATTGGTATCGTGGCATTGTGGTAGAAGTTGTGCCACGCAAGCCCATCGCTAATTTTGGCAGTCAGGATTTGTTGGATGCTAATGGTGTGGTGTTTAAGCCTGCCAACAAAAGCGAGCTGATGAATGCCGACTTGGTGACTTTGTATGGGTCGGTCGCTGATGTCAATACCATCATGCACAAAATGCGTTATGTCAATGAACGGTTTACCCCCCTTGGTCTAACGGTGAATGATTTGATTTTGACACCCCGTAACACTTGGGTTATTCGTTTTCATAATGGGCTTCGGGTGGTCGTGGATAATGAAAATACCGAGCAAAAATTGTATCATTTGTCAGTGGTGTTAAAAGAGCGATTTGTCGACCGCATTGACGAGATGCAGTCGGTGGATTTGCGTTATAAAAATGGGTTTTCCATTGCGTGGCGAAATAAAAAGTAAAGGCTGATTTGGGGTATATTTAACTTTGTGTTTTTAAGATTTGATTTATTTTGATTTTTTGATAGATTTTTAAGGCAAGTGTTTTGGCAATCTATTTTACTTGTTTTTTAGGGCGGGAAATTTCCCCAATTTGATATATGATACCCGATTCTGACATTCATGCGGTGATTCATCTTAGTTCCACGGCGGTTTATACCATTGTGGGCTATTTTGACGTGCATCACAAAAAAACTCAGGTCATGGGCTTGGGCATTGCCAAAACGGACGCTTTTTTTGGTGGTCAAATCGTCAATCGGGAGCATTTGCTCAGTGCCATCCATAAATCTGTGCGTGAAGCCATTGACATGGCAGGCGTGCAAGTTTCTTATGTGGGTCTGTCCTTTGCCAGTCCTTCCATGAAAGGCGAAAATGGCATTCATGACAAAATCATCACAGGACAACAGCCCACAGGTGGGGGTAAACTTGGGCGTAAGATAACGCATGATGATGTCCGAGATATTTTAAATGAAGCCAAGGCAAGATTGGGTCAAAAAGAGCATAAAGAAGTTCAGCTGTGCCAGCAACGTTTTTGGCTCAATGATGACCAAGATGCCAAAGAAGTGGTGGGCATGCTCGCCAGCAAATTGACAGCAAGCTATCATCTCATCAGCGTGCCTAGCATGTTCTACGCCCAAATCAAGGATTTGCTGACATCTAACAGCTTGGAAGTCCACCCCATGTTTTTTGATGGGGTAACCAGCAGTGAGTATGCCCTAAGTGCTGATGAAAAACAGCGTGGCGTGTGCTTTATTGACATCGGTGCGGCACTGACCAAGGTGTGTTTGTATCAAGAAGGCGTATTGTTATATAGTCGCTGTCTGCCTGTGGGTGGGCAACTGGTGGACATGGACATCGCCAGCACGCTTGGGCTGACCTTGCTTGAAGCCGAATCTTTAAAGAAACATCACGGCTCAGCGAACGCCACCAAGCAAAGCAAAAGCGATTTTATCACACTTAAAAAACGCCATCATGACAGTGAGCTGACCGTGCATTTGTACAAACTTGCCAGTGTTATTGAAGCACGCTATCTGGCACTGCTACATGAGATTTTTGATGAGCTGACCGACAGGGGGCTAGACCAGTTCATGGACATGGGCGTGGTGTTGGCTGGCGGTGGGGCGGACATGAGAGATTTGCCCAGCTTGATAGAAAGGCAGTTTGGCGTGAGCGTACGTCAAATGGACATTAACACCAAAGTGTCAGTACACACACAGATGATGAGTGATGAAAATATTGGTTTATTAAAAACACACCTGTCCGACCCTAAGTTGCACAGCATTTTGGGGGCACTCATGTATTATCAAAGTGAGCAGTATGCTCGTGATGAGCGTGGGCAATTTGGTGAGATGGACGGGCTTGGATTGTTTGGGCGTATCGGAAAAAGATGTCAATCATGGCTTGATAAGTTAAAAGAATTGTTATAAAACTTCCAACCGTTGTCCATTAAAGGCTTATTTCAAGCCAATCACTCACCCTACTATTTAATATGGGGTGAATTGGTGTTATAATGTCAAAATATTTTCTATGTCACTATGATAAAAGAATTCGGAGAAACAAATGTCTAAATATGGTCTTGACACAGATGATGGTCAAGTAAATTACGGTAAAGCTCGTTTTATCGTGTTTGGTGTGGGCGGTGGTGGCGGTAATGCCGTGGAACATATGGTGCAAGAAGGTATTAATGGCGTGACGTTTGTTGCTGCCAATACTGACCGTACTGCCCTTGATAATTTGACCGTGCCACATAAGATTCAGCTTGGTTCAGAAGGTCTGGGTGCAGGTGGCAACCCCGAAGAAGGTCGCCGTTACGCCGAAGAAGACGAAGATGAAATCCGCTCAATGTTAGATGGCTACAACATGGTGTTTATTACCGCAGGCATGGGCGGTGGCACAGGTACAGGTGCTGCTCCTGTGGTGGCTCGCATTGCCAAAGAGATGGGTATTTTGACCGTTGCTGTGGTGACCACGCCCTTTGACTTTGAAGGCAAAAAACGCATGAAGTCTGCCAAAGATGGCGTTAGTCAGCTGACAGAGTTGGTTGATGCCATCATCACCATTCCCAACCAAAAGCTGTTAAAGATTTATAAGCAAATCTCTTTTACAGATGCCCTTAAAAAAGCCGATGATGTGCTTCTGCACGCGGTAAGTGGCTTGGTACAAATCGTGGATACGGCGGATAATGTGGTGATTAACACCGATTTTAGAGACGTGCGTACTGCGATGACTGCCAAAGGCTATGCGATGATGGGTATCGGTCGTGCCAGTGGTGATGACCGTGCCAGACAAGCTGCCGAGAAAGCCATTCGCTCGCCACTGCTTGATGACATTCGCCTTGAAAATGCCAAGGGGTTGTTGGTGAACATTACCGCCGCTGAGCTGATGATGAGTGAACCTGAAGAGATTGCCGAAGCATTGTCATCGATTGCTGACCTAGAAGAAGGTAATATCTTCTATGGCTATGTCCAAGATGAGAGCATGGGCGATGAGATTCATGTCACGGTCATTGCTACGGGTTTGACCTTGGATGACCGTCCAAAAGTGACCATACAACAAGCCCCGATTCAGAACCTACAAACTGCTCCGGCAGGTCATGTCAGTGCCTTAGAGAGTCAGCAACAAGCACAGCAGGCTCAGCCACAGCAAGCCCCCCAGTCGGTTCAAGCACAGGCTCAGCCACAGACCGCCCCGCAGGTCAAAACACGCATTGATGTGAATAGCTACCTAAAATCACAACAACACAATAAGTAGCATGTTCTTTGTGTAAACCCTGCCATTGGTGGGGTTTTGTTTTATTTGATGGTAAAATAAACAGCAAAATAAAATGGATAATCTATGATAAAAGTGGACTTACACAGCCACAGTACCTGCTCCGATGGGACATTCTCCCCTGCTCATGTGGTCAAGTTGGCTCATGAGACGGGTATCGAAGTTTTTGCCTTGACCGACCACGACACCACCGCTGGCATTGATGAAGCACGGCAGACGGCGGATGAGCTGGGCATGCGTTTGATTGATGGGGTGGAGATTAGTTGCCATCATCAGATGAATGGTGGCTATGGCAAAAATAAATCCACAACCAAGACCATTCATGTGGTCGCCCTTAATTTTAAGGATAAAGAGCGATTAAATCAAAAACTTAACCATTTACAAAACTCTCGGGAAACTCGTGGTCATGCCATTGTGGTAAAGATGGCAGGGATATTGACAGACATGGCGGATTTTGCTCACATTGATGAGCAGGTATTATGGCAAGCGGTATTGGATAAGGCAAAAGGCAATGCCAAAGCGGTGGGGCGAGCTCATATTGGACAAGTATTATTTGAGCTGGGTGTGGTGCGGACGGTGCAAGATGCTTTTGATAAATATTTAGCAGATGATAAGCCAGCTTATGTTGCCATTGATAGCTTAACCATGGGTCAGACCATAGAGCTAATCCATGAATGTGGTGGGATTTCGGTGCTGGCTCACCCCGCTCGCTATGATTTGTCCGCCACTCGTGTGCGTAAGCTCATCGCTGATTTTGCTATGCTGGGCGGTCAGGCGATTGAGTTGCCTAGCCCTAGCGAGCCTATATCCACCCGAGCGATGATAGATAGATGTGTGGCAGAGCATGGACTCATGGTGTCGGTAGGGTCGGATTTTCATGGGGCAAACATGCCATGGCGAAAACTTGGACAAGTCGCCACGCCTAAGGCGGAGCAGGTGGGAGTGTGGGAGCGGTTTTAATGATTTTTAGTCAAATTCTCACATAAGGCAAACAGCACGCTGGTGGCAAAACTGCCAGTGGGTAACTCAAAGTCTAGCGTTAGACTGCCATCATGCCATCGCCAGTTTAACTCATGAACCCTTAGGCGTAGGGGACGTTGGGCAAGTTTGACCCCGACTTTTAACAGTCCGTTTTTGATGAGTTCATATTCATCTTGTGCCAATACTGCCTGATAAATGCGTAGGCTCTCATCGGTATTTTTTGGCTCGCCCACCCCAAACAGTGGGGCGGTGGGGTGAATGTCCTGCTCTGATACTCGTCTAATGATCTCATCGTCAATGTCGGCACAAAAAATAGAACCCGTCCCGTCTAGGTTAAACACATCGCCTGCCACCGCCTTATCCCAACTGCCAAGCCGTACTCGCTCACTAAGTAAGGCATTAAACAGCATGCTTCTGGCGGATGACACATATAGGCTGTGCTTGTCCATGTCTTTTTTAAAGGGTTTATAAGGCTTGGCAGATGAGAGTATTTTTTCAAAAAAGGCTTTGGCTTGGTTGATGTTATCGCCATCATGCCCAAAGCGTTGCTCACCAAAATAGTTAGGCACGCCTGCCTGTTTGATGTGAGTAAGCTGTGCATTGATGGCGGATGTCTCGCCTGCCACTTGTCTTAGCGTGATGGTAAAGGCATTGGCTTTGTGCGTGCCACGGTGGAGTTTTTTGTCATGCCAGCGATGAGCGATGAGCGTTAGGTCTTCGCTCTCTTTTAAATGGTTTTTGATAAACTCATCAAACCTTCCCGCAGGCAGAGTACGCTTGGGCAATCTTAGGCTAAACCATTGATACGTCTGGGCGTGGCGGTCTTTTAGTCCCGAGTAGCCAACATCACGCATAAGAATGCCTGCCCAGTCCGCCAAGAGTTTGGCGACAAAGGCGGTATTCATGCCGACTTTGCAGACATGCACCCACAAATGCTCGCCTTGCCCACTAAAATCAACAGCCATCAGCTCCTTGACAATGAAATCAGCAGGATAAGTCTTAAAATCAGCCGAGATGATGGTAGGGGCAAAAGGACGATGTGGGGCGTGATGAGTCATGACGATGTTCTTGAACAATGATAAATTAAAAACGCCCAAGTAAAAACTCGGGCGTTTGTATTGTAGCATGTTTGGCGAGTATTGCCAATCATTTTGCCAATTGTTATCAGGGCAATCGCACTATATTTAATTTTTAGCAAATAAAATTATGTTTTTGAAGAAATTGGCAATTTTTAGACACAAATTATTTAAAAACTCACCAAACCAATTATATTTTGAATAATTTATTAAAAATATATTTAGATAAAATTAACTATAAATACTAAATTTGCTTGATTTTTAATCAATTTCATGTAAAATTTTGTAGTGCGATTGCCCTGCAGTTGTTATTCTACGATATGAACCGTGCGGTCGCCTTGGGGCTGTACAGGGCGGTTGTTGCCGTTGTAGAGCTTGGCAAGGGTATTTAGCTGTTCGCTGTCAGCAGTGATTGGCTTGGCTTTTAGTAGCCACTGCACTTGCTCTGAGCAAGGTGGGGTGGTTAGTGAGCCGTTGTAAGCATAGGTGGGGCTGTTGGTGGGCATGATGGTGGCGACATTAAAGGATGATAATGTGCCTGTGTATTTGCCATCTGTGGGTAGGTCGGTTAGGATTTTGCCAAGGTTGATGTTGGTTGCCCCCTTTTCTACCAATACACCAATCACTGCCAGACCGCCATTGGCATTTTGATGAACAAAGTGAATCTCTAATGGATAAAACGCATTCATCACGGTGTGTTCACTAGGCACGTGGTAGTGAAATTGTAGTAACTTATAGTCCACGCCATTCACATTTAGGGTGTTTTTGTCGTCTTTGGCATTAAAAGAGATGGTGTGACCGTTATTGACCACCTCAAAGTCGCTGGCGGTGTAGTTAGGCGCTAAGTTAAAGTTGCCGTCGCCATCAGGGCGTGGCTTAACCACGGTGTCGATGTTGATGGGTGATTGTTCTTAACCTGTTTTACATAGGCGGTTTACTTCGATGTCGCCCCAGTTCTCTGGTGGTACGCTACTGCCAGCATAGCCCCAATGTGCGTGGTCGTGATGATGGTGGTCGTGCCCGTGATGGTGGTCATGATGAGCGTGCCCATGAGTGTGGTGGTACAAGCAGACAGAGCTAAGGCAAGTACGCTGATGGCAAGAGTAGGCTTTAACATGGTGTGTCCTATGAGATGAATTAAGGGAATAAACAGTCGTGCATTAAAATGCTAAATGGCATTATAGCCCAAATTTTGCCTGTATGTTACCCGTTTAACCCATAAAAAAGACATCTCGTAACTTTATAGCAATAAATAGCGGTAAAAATGTTACTATATATCAATTATTTATAAGAAGTGATGAATTTACTATTGATACATGTCCTTGCCCATTTCAAGCACCAGCATTTGATAAACCACTGCCAGCCCTTTATCAAGAAGTTCTACATTATTGGTAGGATTGCCCAGAGCGATAATGGGCGTAAACATATAAACTTCGCCATTTTGCAAATTGCCGTGGCGTTTTTGGGCGGACAAAAACAAATCCAGCCTTAGCCACTCTTGGCGAAAGTCATCATCGGTTAGAGTCTCGTCAAGAAAATCATCAAAATCCCAGTCTAACACTTCGCATTTGCGATATTGGATATCTAGCAAGCACACATCTTCATCACCAACATCGCTTAAACGGCGATAATAAAACATGTCGCCAAAGGCATTGATTGCAAATGGGGTATAGTTTTCTTGTTCGCTGTCTAGCCATCGCCATAAGTTTTCTTCGTAGTCTTGGGGGTTGATAAATTCAATCAGTCCATCACCGTATTTGCCAAAACCTGTCGTTTGCCAAATGTCAATCAGTCTAGACGGTACTTTATGGCGATAGCTTGCGATGATGTGTGGGGGTACTGCTTGCACATCGGTTGCAGGATAATAACTTTCAAAAGGCGGTTTTTGCTCGCCATGATTGTTCTTTTGTATCATAACCGCCTGTGGAGCAGGTGGTGTTTCTTGCATGGCATGATTGATGTCAAGTGGCAACATGGGTTTTTTATCCTTGTGTTTTAAAATAAAAGATTTGATAATTAACAAGGTATCTAGTATTGATTTAAAAATCAGTAAAAATAAAGCAATGACCGATAATGATAATACGCGGAAAATGGCATAAAGCAGTTTAAACATATTTGTCAATGAGATAGAATGCAGTCCAAATTTTATCATAATTAAGGCTAAGTCTGTAAGATTGCCATAAAACGACAAAACCGCCCAAGTTGAGCGGTTTTGTTTGTATGGATGTTAGCTGTCTTGTCTGTCATTTTGACGCAGACGCTCTTCCCAAAATGTGGCGTTTTTGATACCAAATTTGGCAGGATCAAAGGTGATACGCTGACCCGATTTACGCTGTGCTTCATAGTCGGCAAGCATTCGCATGGTAACCCGAGACCCCATAAAGAACATAATCAAGATACCGATGATGTTCAGCCACGCAGTCATACCCACGCCCACATCGCCCCATGCCCAGATAGCCCCAGCACTGTTCAACGCACCGTAGCCCACCATGATAAGAATGATGACTTTGGCAATCATCAGCCCTGTTTTTTGAGCTTGCTTACCGATGAATCTTGACAGATATACCACATTAATCTCGGCGATGTGGTAGTACGCCAAAATCGTGGTAAAGGCAAAAAAGAAAATGGCAACAGCAATAAAGTAGTTACCAAACGCCCCAAAAGTCGTCTCGAGTGCCATCTGAGTAAAGGCAGGTGTGCCAATCTCAACGCCAGCATCGATATTTTGGACGATGAACTGCCCTGTTTCAAGCGTGCCTTGGACGTTGTACGTTCCCATGGTCAAAATCATAAAGGCAGTTGCCGTACACACAATAAGCGTATCCACATAAACAGAGAACGCCTGTACAAGACCTTGCTGAGATGGGTGGTCTACTTCGGCAGCCCCTGAGTGGTGTGGACCTGTACCTTGACCAGCTTCGTTGGAATAAACGCCACGCTTGACACCCCAGCCAATCGCCGCTCCAAAACCTGCCATTGGGTTGAAGATATCGCCCATGATAAGCCCAAAGACCGCAGGAATTTTGTCAAGGTTCATGACCATGATAAGCAGGGCAAGCACAATGTAGCCGACCGCCATAAATGGCACGACAATCTCAGCAAAGCTTGCAATACGCTTGATACCGCCTAGGATAATCACGCCCACCGCAACCACAACAACCGCCATGACGGCAATGCGTAGCGTACCGACTTCTAGCCCCAAGAAATTGACCAAATTGCCTTCGCCTGTGATGCGAGTTACTGCACTAGCGACACCATTAGCCTGCACCCCTGGCAAAAACACGCCACACGAGATAATCATCGCCACCGCAAAGAGTATGGCGTACCATTTTTGTCCCAAGCCTTTTTCAAAATAATAGGCAGGGCCACCACGGTATTGCCCTGTGATGGGGTCTCGCTCTTTGTAGATTTGTGATAACGTACTCTCAGCGTAAGCGGTGGACGCTCCCAAAAATGCCACCACCCACATCCAAAATACCGCCGATGGGCCACCAAAGCCGATGGCAGCCGCCACCCCTGCAATGTTACCCACGCCCACACGGTTGGCAAGTGCCACCACAAATGCCTGAAAGGACGAAATCCCGTCATCGCTTTTGGTTTTGCTAAATACAAGGCGTATCATCTCGCCAAACAGTCGTAACTGTACAAAACGGGTCATAATGGAATAAAATAGCCCTGCCCCAAGACACAGATAAATCAAGGCAGGACTCCAAATAATCCCGTTTAGCCAATTAACAATCTCATTCATAGTCATCGCTCCCTATGCGTTTGCAATCATGACAAATAAAAAGTAAAATCAACTCCAAGCTTAACCGATTGATTTGGCAAAACAAACCGCAAGCAATTTGTCCATATCTAGATTTCCTGCAAAACCCCAAATTAAAGAAAACCGTTCGTGGTGAGCTTGTCGAACCATAACGGTTTTCCGCTACCCTTCGACAGGCTCAGGGCGAACGGAAAACTAGTTTTGCAGGAAGTTTTCTAAAAATCCAAAGCCATCAATAAACATTTTAAGTCAAGCTAGGATGCGTTGAATAAAAATTTAAGTGTTCACAATTTGCCATACTTTTTTAAAAAAATCTACAATTTTTTAATGTTTTTTACAATTTTTTGGTTTTATTAAGTTTTTTGTTGTTATTTTTAAGATAGATTTAATATAAAATGATGGCAAAAAACCTTGTAAATTCCAATTATTTATCTTGTAAATCCCAATTATTTAAAGACAAGCTACATTTTTTTACTTGCATTTGACGGACAAATCTTTATTATAAGCATAACTTTTTATTTTATATTCAAAAGGCAATTTATGAAAAAACTCATCACATCAGCCCTGCTTGCCAGCACCCTAACTCTATCAGGTTGTGGTTATAACAACTTGCAAGCCCTAGACGAAGACACCAACGCCAAATGGTCGGAAGTGGTGAACCAGTACCAACGCCGTGCCGACCTTGTGCCAAACCTTGTGGCGGTGGTGGAGCGTTATGCCGAACACGAAAAAGAAGTGTTGACCGAAGTCGCCCAAGCTCGCTCTCGTGTCGGTAGCGTTCAGCTCACCCCTGAGACCCTAAACGACCCCAACGCCATGAAGCAATATCAAGAAGCTCAGGCGGGCATGACATCTGCCTTATCACGGCTGATGATGGTAACCGAAAATTACCCACAGCTCAAAGCGGACGGTATGTTCCAAGACTTACAAGCCCAGCTAGAAGGCACCGAAAACCGCATTACGGTCGCTCGTAACAACTATATCCAAAGCGTGCAGGGCTATAACACAACGGTTCGCCAGTTCCCAACCAACCTAACCGCCAAAGTGTTTGGAATGCAAACCAAAGCCAATTTTAGCGTGGAAAATGAGCAAGCCATTAGCACCGCCCCAACGGTCAATTTTGGCAATAATAGCAATAATGCCAATACAGGTTCGGCAACAGCAGGGGCAAATACAGGCTCGGCAACCGCCACGGCTCAATAACCTTGCATGTTTTGTAGGGGTAAATTGCAATTTACCCTTATTCCCTTTATAAAAATATTCGGTGGTGGCT
>NZ_JADFBZ010000005.1:0-69062 GCF_015223095.1 Moraxella sp. K127
ATAAAAATCAATCACTCTTCATCAAGCAAATCTTTTTCTCGTGCCACCGTTAAAAGGTTGTTTGAGCGGTTGCCTGTACGGCAAAAGATATGTAGTGGGCGTTCGGTTTCATTAAAAAAATCAGCAAAGGCTTGGACGTGGTTCATGTCCATCATACCGCCCGCAAAGGCGATTTGTTTATAGACGATACCGTGAGCTTGGCACGCCTGTTCAATCTCATCAGATGTCGGTTGTCCTTCTTCCTCAAAGTCTGGGCGGTTGTTTACCACGGTTTTTACGCCCATGCGGGCCAATTCTGCCACGTCAGCAGGGGTGATTTGACCTGATAGGGTAATGCGAAATTCGGGGGCGGTGTTACTCATAACTTTTCCTATTAAAAACATAAAAATCAAAAGGCATATTACCTGTTTTTGATATATTTGGCAAATGGATTTTTGGGATAATTTTGTTATAATAACATCTATTTTTTGGGGTTAATTATGACCAACACCGACTACCATAGCCAAATCACCCACACCCTACACACCACTTGCCACGCCCACGCCATTACACCATTACACGCCATAGAAAGTGGTAGTCGGGCATGGGGTTTTGCCAGTTTTGATAGCGATTTTGACGTACGGCTCATTTATCATCATACGCCCGATTGGTATTTGCAAATTTATGATGACAAAGACACGTTTGAATTTATCAATCATGAGTTATTTGATGTGCCATTTGATATTGGTGGTTGGGATATTAAAAAAGCGTTGGTACACATTCATAAATCCAATGCCGTGATTTTTGAATGGTTAAATTCGCCCATTATTTATCATGGCGATGATGAATTTATTAAAGAGATTAAATATATCCAATCAGACTTTTTTAATCCCCAAGCGGTTTATCATCATTATCAAGGCATGGCAAAAAAGGCAAATGGCGAGCTAGATATATCACGTCCGATAAAACTTAAAAAATGGTGTTATCTGATTCGTGCATTACTTGCAAGCCTATGGATAAAAGAATACCAAACCATGCCCCCTGTATGCATGAACGAAATGTTTGGCTTGTTAAATCCTGATGATGTTGATGAATTAAATCATATTATTTATTTAAAACAATCACATGGCGAAAAATATTTATATGAATTACCCCTATCCATGCAAATACTTACCAAACATCTTTGGCAAACAACCCAAGATTTAACTTTTGATAAAAAACAAAAAGGCGATGTTGGTGTGTTAAATGAGTTATTTAGAAAAATTGTTTTTAAATAACTTTAAGATAATTTTTTAATGTGGACGTGTAGGGGCAATTTATTCGCCTAGAAATGCTTTATCACAGGGTAAATTGAATTTACCATTCTGTATTAAAAATCCTATATAAAATTAACGAGAAAATTCATGATAACCATTGATTACCTAAAATCTAATAACCTGATTTTATTAGAATGTATCTCGGGCAGTCGTGCTTATGGATTAGATACGCCGTCATCAGATACGGATATTAAAGGCGTGTTTTATTTGCCCAAGCCCTATTATTACGGTTTGCACGATGATTATGTGCCACAGGTGAGTAACGACACCAATGACGTGGTGTATTATGAGCTTGGGCGATTTGTAGATTTATTATTACAAAATAATCCCAATATTATGGAACTCCTTGCCACGCCAAGCGATAAGATATTATATAAGCACCCTATTATGGATAAGTTTAATCCTGATTGGTTTATTTCCAAATTATGCCAAAAAACCTTTGCAGGATTTGCCGTGAGCCAAATTAAAAAATCTCGTGGCTTAAATAAAAAAATCGTCAATCCGATGAGTAAAGACAAAAAGAGCCTATTGGAATTTTGTGTGGTATTTGACAATCAAAAAAGCGTGGATTTGATAGATTGGCTAGATAATCATAATCTTACCCAATCGCAAATCGGCTTATCCAAAATGCCCCACGCCAGTCATATGTATGCGATGTTTGTCGGCGACTATCGGGGGATTATTCACGATGACAGCCATGATGTGCTATTAAGTTCTATTCCCAAAGATGTATCGCCCATTGCTTATTTGTCATTTAATCAAATGGGATATAGCAAATATTGCCAAGATTATAAAGAGTATTGGGAATGGGTAGAAAAACGCAATCATGAGCGTTATGAGTCCACCGCCAATCATGGCAAAGGCTATGATGCCAAAAATATCATGCACACTTTTCGGCTGTTATATACTGCCTTAGATATTGCCAAATTAGGCAAAGTGATTGTGGAGCGTAATAATCGTGATGAGCTACTTGCAATTAAATCAGGGCAATTTGATTATGATGAGTTATTACAAAAAGCAGATGAGTTAATAAAAGACGTGGAATTGACATTTGAGCAAAGTGATTTACCAGAAATCCCCGAACATTATTTGGCAATAAAAACGTTAATTGAAATACGAGAGCAATTATATGGTTAATTTGCTAAAATTGGTAAATATTGCTATAATACGCCACTTTTTTATTTGATGATGATATGAAATTCACGCTACATAAAACCGACACAAAAACCCGAGCTCGCCGTGGCACGGTACACCTAGCTCATGGCGACGTCGCCACCCCTGCCTTTATGCCTGTGGGGACGTATGGCACGGTCAAGGGTATGCTTCCACGAGACATTCACGCCATTGGGGCGGACATTATTTTGGGCAACACCTTTCATCTGTGGCTACGTCCGACCACGAGCGTGATTGATGAATTTGGCGGATTGCATGATTTTATCGGTTGGGATAAGCCGATTTTGACCGATTCGGGCGGTTTTCAGGTGTTTAGCCTTGGTGCAATGAGAAAAATCACCGAAGAAGGCGTGCATTTTCGTTCGCCTGTGGACGGCTCAAAGGTGTTTTTGTCGCCTGAGATTTCCATGCAAATCCAACACTCCCTAAACTCCGACATCGTCATGCAGTTTGACGAATGCACGCCTTATCCTGCCACACACATTGAAGCCCAAAAGTCGCTTGAATTATCGCTTCGCTGGGGACAACGCTGTCTTGATGAACATCATAAACTGGGCAACAAAAACGCCCTGTTTGGTATCGTGCAAGGCAGTATGTACGAAGATTTGCGTATGCAGTCCTTGACCGCCTTGACCGACATGCCCTTTGACGGCTATGCCATTGGCGGACTGTCGGTGGGCGAACCAAAAGACGAGATGATAAAAGTATTAAATTATCTGCCAAACCGTATGCCGTCTGATAAACCACGCTATCTTATGGGTGTGGGAACACCGTCCGACATCGTGGAAGCGGTAAGACGGGGCGTGGATATGTTTGACTGTGTCATGCCAACCCGTAACGCCCGTAACGGACACCTGTTTACCAGTACAGGGGCGGTCAAGATAAAAAATGCCATTCATCGCCACGACAAAAATCCGCTAGATAGCGAATGCGACTGCTACACTTGCCAAAATTTTAGCCGTGCCTATTTGCACCATTTGCACAAATGTGGCGAAATGCTCTCAGCTCAGCTTAACACCATTCATAATTTGCGTTATTATCAAAATCTTATGAAAGGCATTCGTGAAAACCTAGAAAATGAAACCTTTGATGAATTTGTGGCAACATTTTATGCCAAGCAGGGGCTTGATGTGCCTGAGCTTGGAGTGTGCTAAACAGACGGCATTTTTATAAACATGACATACCAATGGTGGATGTCATTTAAAACCTAGTTTAACAAAAACCCCTGCAACAGCAAGGGTTTAATTTGGCAGATGGCTGATTTAGGCGTCATAATCTTCGGTTGGTGTCAGGTTAATCCCTGCCTGTGCTGCCAGTCCATCAGGGCTAAACACCCCTTCATAGACAAAGGATGTCGGTCCTGTCATCATCACCGAGTAGCCTTCTTGATAACGCACGGCAAGGCTACCGCCATAGAGCTGAACTCGCACATCAACCCCTTCATCAATCCAACCTTCACGCACGCCCACAGCGACCGCCGCACATGCACCTGTGCCACACGCCTGCGTCTCGCCCACACCACGTTCATAGACACGCAAGCGGACATGGCGTTGATTAACAATTTGGACAAAACCGACATTGACACGCTCGGGGAATGCTTCATGACTCTCGATGAGCTTGCCCAGACGTGCCACATCGGCAGTCAATACATCATCCACCAAAATGACCGCATGGGGATTGCCCATGTTGGCAAGGTAGAGCTGAACAGGCTCGCCATCGACATTTAGGCGGTAAGAATTACCCACTTTGGTGATGGCTTGGGGAGCAAAAGGAATCTCGGCAGGCTCAAATTTGGGCTTACCCATGTCCACCTGCACCCAACCATAACGGTCAGTGGTCAGCGTGATGACCCCGCTTGCTGTCTCCACACGCAAACGCTGTTTAAAGGAGAGTTTACGAGCCTGCACAAAGGACGCAAAACATCTTGCCCCATTGCCACACTGTGCCACTTCCTGTCCATCAGCATTAAAAATACGATATTTAAAATCCACATCAGGACGAGACGGTGGCTCAACGATAAGCAGTTGGTCAAAACCTACGCCCAAATGGCGGTCGGCAAGCAGTCGCACCAACTCGCTTGTTAGATTCATCCGCTGTGTCACTAGGTCAATCACCATAAAGTCATTGCCCAAACCATGCATTTTGGTAAATTCGATTAACATTGTCGTTTTCCTTTTGTTTTGGCTAAGTTATAGAGTCATACTGTCTATCTTAACATGATACGCCCAAATTGTTAATATTAAAACCAAAAATAAACGCCATAAAATCAGTCAATAAGCATATTTTTAATAAAAACATTTGTTTTCTTTTAATTGTATGACAGCCAAACCATTTTTTGTCAAACTTTATTTTGATGATTGCTTTAAAAAACAATCATTTACAAATTTGTGATATTATCAATAATCGGAAAAATTTATTAATTTTTTGTCATTGTACAGAAATAATACGTTTTTATGTGGTAAGCCATCATGAATTTTGTTAATATCTATCATGATTAAGAAATTTTGCAAATAAATATATTAACCATAAGGATGCATGATGAGCGATAAAGACCTTGATAAATCAGTCAGTTACCAGACCGCCAAAACGCCCAAAGATTTTAATCACGATTCGGTAATAAATAAAGTAGCCATTGGACGACTTGGTATTTTTCCGCAAGTAAGCATACCTGTGTTTTTGACTTCTGCACTGCTGATTGTTATTTTTATGATTTTTGGCACTTTATTTAGCGAGATGGCAGGACAGCTCTTTAATAACGCCCAAGCCTTTATCACCGAACGATTTGGCTTTTTATTTATCATTTTGATGAATGCCGCTTTGGTGTTTTGTTTGTACATTGCCATTAGTGGCTATGGCGACATTCGCCTAGGTCATCAGACTGAGACCCCTGAGTATAGTTTTGGTTCGTGGATTGGCATGCTGTTTTCGGCAGGGATTGGGATTGGACTGCTCTATTGGGGCACAGCCGAGCCACTGCTGCATTTTGCCAAACCACCCACCGCCGAGCCTAGCACCGTGGAGAGTGCCAAAGAAGCCATGACCTACTCATTTTTACATTGGGGGCTACACGCTTGGGCGGTGTATGCCGTGGTCGCCTTGGGTTTGGCTTATTTTCATTATCGGCGCGGTCTACCCCTATCCATTCGCTCGGTCTTGTTCCCGCTCATCGGGCAAAAAATTTATGGCAAATGGGGTCATGTTGTTGACACCCTAGCAGTATTCGGCACCATGTTTGGGGTGGTAACATCATTAGGCTTAGGAGTCATGCAGTTAGAGACGGGACTGGCTGACATCATGGGTATTACCCCAAGTTTGACATTAAAAATCGCCTTGATTGCAGGGATAACCGCCTGTGCCACGTTATCAGTCATGGCAGGTCTTAATAAAGGGGTAAAACTACTTAGCGATGTTACCATCATCGGCACGCTCATCATGTTAGGCTTTATGATTGTTGCAGGTCCTACACAGTTTATTTTTGACAGCTTTGTTGAGAATGTGGGTAACTACACATCATCACTGGTACAAGTTGGTCTGTGGAACGAAGCTTATGCCGACACCAATTGGCAAGCATCTTGGACGATTTTTTATTGGGCATGGTGGGTAAGTTGGTCGCCTTTTGTGGGGATTTTTATCGCTCGCATTAGCCGTGGACGCACCATTAGAGAGTTTATTTTTGGAGTGTTGTTTGTTCCTATGCTACTGTTGTTTTTGTGGTTTACCACTTTTGGTGGGGTTGCCATCCACATGGAACTCTCTGGCGATTATGGCTTGACAACAGCGGTATTAAATGACACAGGCAGTGCTATTTTCAAATTCATTGAATACTATCCTTTTACCCAAGGCTTGACGGTCGTCATTCTTGCCATGATTGTACTGTGGTTCGTTACCAGTGCCGACAGTGCCAGTCTGGTCGTGGACATGCTTACCGCAGGGGGCAACACCAACCCACCCAAAGTGCAACGCCTGTTTTGGGTGACTTCCGAAGGCATTATCGCTTGTATCTTATTGGCAGCAGGGGGTTTGTCAGCACTACAAGCGGCGGCGATTGTGGCGGGCTTTCCCTTTGCCATCGTCGTGCTTTTGATGATGTACTGCTTACTGCGTGGCTTAGGGCGTGACAGACTAACCTTATATCGCAAAGGGCAATGGTACATCACCGAAGAGTCTGCCGAGCATAACAGTGCCAATCAGTTTGTGGATGAACATCTACTGGCAGGCCCACCAACCTTAAATCCGCCCACGCCCAAGACATCGGCAGGCAAAGATAATACATAAGCCAAAGGAGATTTGCAACACACAAATCACACGCCATTATGATTGATACTTAAAATAACCACACATTCCCCTGATTTTGGTGTAAAATTAGGGGAATTTTCGACACATAGACCCACAATGACTGATTTAAAAAACCCTGCCAATTTTAACTTTCCCCACGCTCATCTCAGCAATGATGACCAGCACGCCCTGCTTGATTTACCAACCCAATGGGTGCGGACAGATGATGAGTTATATGAGCTGATTGATGAGATAGACAGCGTGGATGTGGTCGCTTTGGATACCGAGTTTATCAAGCGTGACACTTATTATCCGATATTGGCATTGGTGCAGGTCAATACCGGCAAAGGGATATACCTTGTGGACGCCCCACGTCTTGATTTGACCGAGTTTTGGCAAGCCCTGTGCGAAGTGCCGAGCATGGTGTGGTATGCGTGCGGAGAAGATTTGGGGATATTTTATCTGCTTGCCAATAATCCGCCCTTGACCAATGTCTTTGATGTACAAATTGGCGTGGCATACCTGACTGGCAAATTGCAAGTGGGTTATAGCCAAGCGGTCAGTGAAATTTTGGGTGTGGCACTAGATAAAGGCGAGAGTCAGTCTAATTGGCTTGCCAGACCACTCACGCCCGAGCAAGAACTGTACGCGGTCAATGACGTACGTTATCTGCTCGCCCTACATCAGGCGGTCGTGCAGGCACTTAGTGACAAACAGGTGTTAGGCTATGTCAATGAAGATAGCACGCTCTATGCCAAAGAGCTGTACGACACTCAGCACCTAAGCGATGATAAGCTCTATCTTGACCATGTTGCCCCGACCTACACCAGACAGCAACTGGCGGTACTGCGGGGCTTGACCATGTGGCGAGAGTCACTGGCTCGGGCGGTGAACGAGCCACGCAGTTTTATCATTGGTAAACAGCCGTTGCGTGAGATTATTGAGAGCCTGCCAACCAACATGAAAGATTTGGCATACACCACCCTAAACCGCTCCGCCCTACGCCGTTATGGTGCTGAGATAATCCGTGTCATCAAAGAAGCCAAAGCCCTGCCCCAAGCGGACATGCCTGCCAAAATCCCCGTTTATACCAGTAAAGCCAAGCCTTTTCGCCATGCCCTAGACGAAGCTACCGACGCCCAAGCTCGCCTGCTAAACATTCCTAGCAATCTCCTACTAAAAGGGCGTTGGATTAATGAGCTTATGTATCACGTCTATCAAGGTCTGCCCATCGATGACACGCACGCCTTATCGGGGGGCTTGCAAGGCTATCGGCATGCGTGGGTCGTTGGCACGGTACTGCCCCTACTTTATGAGCATGAACAGTCCATTCGTGATGGGTTTGATTGTGGTGCTAAGATGTAGTGTGATTAAGGGGTAAATATAAACAGCAAAACTACAACCCCTTTTGCACCGCTTTGGCTTGTATGAGCATCATGTCCACCACCGTCATAAACTCAGGCAAATTCATGCCACGACTGGTCATGCTGACATAACGGTCGCCCGCCACGAACTCGCCATGATAATAGACATCGCCCTTTTTATCGATAAGTTGCTCAAATCTTAGGGGCGTGCCGTTCATGTCTTCACGGTACAGCTCTTTGATGAGCGTTAAGGGCTTGTCGGGATGAATGTGGGTTTCGGTGATTTCAAGGCGTGCTTTGGTGCTAGGGTGCTCAAATAGGCGGTACACCCCATCAAAACCCGTCTCGCCAAGCACCCCTTCATACGCTCGCCCTGTCAGCACAAAGCCTGACGGCAAAGCGTCTTTGATTTTTACCATTTCAAAGGCAAGGGACTGTTTTCGCCCAAAGCGATAAGACATTTTGGCGTGCGTGGCGGATTTGAACTCATGGGTTAATACACCGCCCGATGTACTGCCTGTGCTTTCTAAGTTCTTGATTTGGCGTGCGATGTCTTGTTTTTGGGCGACATCAAGCGTGGCGTCAGCCAAGGCGACATAACTCACCGCTTGCATTGTCTCTGTATGAGTTTGGCTATCAGAGCTGTCCACACTTGCCGTGGCGGGGGCGACAACCATGCTCGCCACGCCTGCTGACGGCTCGGCATTAACAGAATCTTTGGCGGACTTTTGGTTTCGAGACAGGTTGCCCGACAGACTGCCCGATAAAGCAATACCGCCTACCGTCAGACTAAGGGCAATGGCACCGATGAGTAGAGTTTTTTTATTGATAGGAAAACGGGTTAGGGTCATAAGCAAAAGCACATAATCACATCATCCGTCTATTTTATAAAAAATCTGACGGCTTATGATAGATGTTTTTTGTAAATGCCACGTCCCATCTGTACGCTGATGTTGCCATGCTTTGCTTGACTTGTTTGGTTTGTCCGTATCGTAGCTGACCACCATCGTCCCTGTCGGCACACAACAGCATGCCAGAACTTCATCATCATCTAGGTGTGCCAGTGGGATTTGTTTGGCTTTGGGGGCGTCTGTTGCCCCTTTGACACGCATTTTACACGCCCCACAAAAACCCTGACGACACATATAACGCACGTCTTTATGTTCGGTGCGTAACATGCCATCAAGCAAGCTCTCGCCTTCATGCAGATAAAACCGCATTTCGTCTGTAAAAATCCACGGCATGATTGATACTTTTGTGATTAGAGTTCAAAATCGTCCAAATCCACCCCGTCCAAATCACTGTCAATCTGACCGACCAAATAAGTGGTGATTTCGGTTTCTTGGGGGGCAACTTGCACGTTGTCCGATGACAACCACGCATTTATCCAAGGAATGGGGTTGGATTTGGTCTCAAAAATGGCAGGCAGACCAATCGCCAGCATACGGGTATTGGTGATGTACTCAACATACTGGCACAGAATATCACGGTTAAGACCGATGATAGAGCCGTCTTTGAACAGATAGCTTGCCCAGTCTTTTTCTTGCTCGGCAGCGACACGGAAAATCTCAATCGCTTCGTCTTGGCATTCTTTGGCAATCTCCACCATCTCTGGGTCATCTTGACCTTGTCGCATGAGATTGATGATGTGCTGTGTGCCGTTTAGGTGCAGGGCTTCATCACGGGCAATCATCTTGATGATTTTGGCGTTGCCTTCCATGACTTTATTTTCGGCAAAGGCAAATGAGCAAGCAAACGACACATAAAAACGAATGGCTTCTAGCACATTAACCGCCACGATACATAGGTAGAGTTTCTTTTTGAGTTCACGCAAATCGCCTTTGCCTGTCAAGTTATACAACTGACTGGCTTCGTACAAATCATCATAATAAATGGCGATGTCTTTGGCACGGGCAAGGATATGCTCGTTATCCATAATATCATCAAAAATCACGCTCGGGTCATTGACGATGTTGCGAATGATGTGCGTATAACTGCGGCTGTGAATGGTCTCACTAAACGACCATGTCTCAATCCATGTCTCTAACTCTGGCAAAGACACAATGGGTAATAGCACCGCATTGGGGCTACGTCCTTGAATGCTGTCAAGTAAGGTTTGGTATTTTAAGTTGGACAAAAAAATGTGCTGAGCAGGGGCGGATAACTCACTAAAATCAATCCTATCACGGCTAACGTCTATCTCCTCAGGTCGCCAAAAAAACGACAACTGCTTTTCAATGAGCTGTTCAAACACAGGATGACGCTGTTGGTCATAGCGAGAGACGTTCACCGCTTGCCCAAAAAACATGGGTTCTTTTAGGGGGTCGTTTTTGGTTTGGGGAAAGATAGAATACTGCATGACACTCTCTGATGATTGATTTTTATAAATAAAGGGAAGTTGGGTCTTGTTGTCTAGGGCGTGTTGAACTTTGGTATTTGCAATGAAAAATGAGAAAAATCGCATGTTTTTCAAGGAAAAAACGCAGGTTGATAGTTATTCTATCAAGCAAGTTTTTGACGATGAAAAACAAGATTTAGCCATTTTTCATGCAAAAATTGATTGAAATTGTCAATTTTTCATCTTATTTTATAAGAATGTTATCAATGTTCAACATGCCCTAAATATGGTGTTATTTTAAAATAAAATCACTATATCATGTGTTTTATGGCGTGCCATTTTAGCATAATTTTTATGGCTTGGCAGGACTTTTTTGGCAAAATGGGGAAAATTTTGGATAAGGAATTGATTTTGTGAGATTTTAAGTGGGGCGGTGGTGGGCTTGATGACAACTTGATGAATCAATCTATTTGTTGTGGCAAATACCAAAGGCGGGTATGTCCTGAACAAACACCCGTCTAAAAAATCTCCATAACCAAAATCCAAAAATTGTGTTACAATGGCGATACATATAAATCATTCATTTTAAATCAATTTGTGTTTACACGGGGAGATTCTCATGATTTATGCAGTATCGGTGGTGTGGTACGCACTGATTTTTGCCCTTGGTATGGCATTCATCAAAAAAATGCCTGACCGTGCCGAGCGGTGGGTGGGCATTTTGGTGTTTATCGGTTTTTGTGCACAGATTTTGATTAATTATGTTGGACTTGGGCATTTGGGGGCGTTTGAATCACTGGCTCATCTTGACCATGACCGCAGTGCTTTTAATTTGATGGTGCTGTGCCTTATCAGTATTTTTTGCTATTCGGCATTGTTTGTGATGTTAATCAAGGCTTATGATTATTATCAAGAGTGATGATTTGTCTTGACATGAGATTGATAATTGTTTTAAAATAAAAGCCTTAATGTTTGTAGGGCTTTATTGCAGGCATAAAATGGATTGGTAGGAGAATTTCCATGATTTATTTGCTGTCATTTATTGTTTATCTTATCGTCTTTGCCATTGGTGTTTATTTTATTGTCATTCATTCCAAAAAGGCAACTGCCATCACGCATGGGGTTTGTGCGGTGGGTTTTGTCATACAGCTACTCATAAACTACCTGTTTTGGGGTAACGTGTCGGCATTTGGTTTTTTGTCAAACATCATTAATAACGAGTGAACTTTAACCAACTTGCTGATACTGTTCGTGACCAGTGTGGTATGTTATGGTTTGCTTTTTGTGGTGTTTGCTAAGTTAAATGACTATTATCATGAATGACTGGCTATAAAAGTGTGGCAAGAAGAACCGTCATTTGGCGGTTTTTTCATGTGTTTTAATTTTAAAAAGCCAAGAATTTTGCTATAATGCTTTGTCCCGTATCATAAGAGAATAACATGTCGATTAAGTCAGACCGCTGGATTCGCCAAATGGCGACCGAACATGAGATGATTGCCCCGTTTGAACCTAGTCAAGTCCGCCATAACAGCAATGGCGAGAAAATCGTAAGCTACGGCACATCAAGCTATGGTTATGATGTCCGCTGTGCCAATGAGTTTAAGGTATTTACCAACGTGCATTCTGCCATCGTTGACCCTAAGAACTTTGATGAACGTAGTTTTATTGATATTGTTGGCGATGAATGTATCATTCCGCCCAACTCATTTGCCCTAGCTCGCACGGTGGAGTATTTTAAAATCCCCCGTGATGTGCTGACCATTTGTTTGGGTAAATCCACCTATGCTCGCTGTGGTATCATCGTTAATGTCACGCCCTTAGAGCCAGAGTGGGAAGGGCATGTTACCTTAGAGTTTAGTAACACCACCAATCTACCTGCCCGTATCTATGCCGGCGAGGGCGTGGCTCAAATGCTGTTTTTCCAGTCCGATGAAGTCTGTGAAACGTCCTACAAAGATAGGGGTGGTAAATATCAAGGGCAAACGGGTGTTACTTTGCCAAAAACTTAACTTGTCATTTACCATTTACCATTTACCATTTACCATTTATTATTTTAAAAAGAGAATATCATGTCTGATTTACGCATTGAAAAACGTCATAACTTTGACCTTGCCACTGCTCGCACCAAAGCCAAAGCATGGCTAGAAGAGGCAAAGCAAGAGTTTGATTTTGAGGCGACCTACCAAGAGGGAGCGGACAGCGATACCGTGAGTATCACTAAGGCGGGTGTGGATGGACGTGCGTTTTTGGACAGTGATAAAGTCATCTTTGAGGCGGATTTGAACTTTTTGGCAAAACCGTTTAAGGGCATGATTAGTAGTGGTATCCAAGAGGGGTTGGATAAGTATTTTGCCTAAGTTTCGCCTAAGTCTGATGAGGTATTGCCTAATTTGGCTTGGGTTGATGGCAGGGGCGATGCCACTGGCAAATGCTCATGAGTCACACGCCCAGCCCCAAGCCGTCCCGTCCGTGCCACTGCCAACTGCCATCACAGATAAGATGAGCAGGGCAGGGCTTAGTGGTCATGAGATGAGCGTCTGGATTAAGCCTGTTGGGAAGGTTGGGGAGACTGGGGAGCAAATCCCGCTTATCAATCATCTGGCAGACACACCACGCACCCCAGCGTCCACCCAAAAGCTCATCACCACCGCCATCGCCTTAGATTTGTTGGGGGCGGATTATCATTGGCAGACACGACTCTATGCCGATGGCGTGGTGGTGGGTGATACCCTGTATGGTAATCTTATCATCAAAGGCAGTGGCGACCCATCACTGACTCATGACCGCCTTAGTGCCATGTTTTCACAGCTGACGGCTCGGGGCGTGCGTCACATTAAGGGCGACATCATTGTCGATAATACTGGCTTTGTCAATGTCGCCCAAGATGTCAATGCTTTTGACGGGCAGGGACTGCGAGCCTACAATGCCCAGCCCAATGCCTTTTTGATAAATTTTGGCACGCTTGAAGTGAGTATGATACCATCGGGTACATGGGTGTTTGGGTCGGGGCAGACAACCGGGCAGGATGTCACGATTGGTGAACCTGTGCCGTATTTTCGTCCGACAGATGGGACGGTTGCGGTGCAGGTATTGCCAAAGTTGGCGGATTTTCACGCACCGACCATGATACAGGGCGATATCCAGTCATGTCGCACCAAGCCAAAATTTGGCTTATCTGCCGATACTTTGACCATCACAGGACAAGTGGGTGTGAGCTGTGGGCAGGCGAGTGAGTGGCTAACCTTTGCTGACAGCGAAGCGTTTATTACCAGAGCGGTCAAAGGTACATGGCAAGCCCTTGATAAGGACTTTGTTGGGCAGGTTAGGTTGCGACAGCCTTATGATGGGGCAGGGCGAACGTTATCGCCTTTGCTGTCCTTTGCGTCCAAGCCTTTGTCTGAGCAGGTATATCAGATTAACCAATACTCTAATAACGTCATGACCGAGCAAGTGGCGTTATCTTTGCCTCTGATGATGGGTCAAAAAACGAGCGATTACCCCAAAAGTTTTGCCCTGATAAATACATGGTGGCAACAACATCTTACCACGCCTGCCCCCATCATGAGCCGAGCGTCAGGACTGTGCCGAGATTGTGTGGTTGCCCCTAGGGCGTTGGGTGAGCTGTTAGCATTTAGTCAGACTAAGCCGACATTTGAGACATTTAAAGCGTCTTTGCCGATTGTGGGGCAGACAGGCACGATGGCAACCTTTGCCAGACGCCGTCCCCATAGTCCCGCCATCGGACGTGCCTTTATCAAGACTGGCAGACTAAATAATGTGGCAAGCATTGCAGGCTATGTCATGGGACAGTCAGGTAAGATGTACGTGGTGGTTGCCATCATCAATGCCGATGGGGCGGGCAATAACACGCACGCCCATGATGTACTAGATGAAGTGATAGAGTGGACGGCAGGGCAGTCCTAATATAAATCATAAAAATAAAGCAGTCCCAAAACTGCTTTATTTTTATGCATTTAACAAACCATTAACAGCGACGATTGATGCTATCGGCAAAGACATAAGAGAACTCTTTGTTTTTGCCTTCAAAACGCCAATGCCACGATTCTTCGGAAACACCACTATATCTAGAATAGTCAGGGGTAAAAGTTTGGTAAAAACCGTACTCATGGGCATGCTGTTGTAGCCAACGATACCCTGCTGTTTTGGCAAAGTTATGGTCAATCGGGGAGAAGTCCACCGCAAGCCCTGTATGATGTTCAGAGTAGCCAGGGTGTGAGGATGTATGATAGATTTGCTTGGCACTTTGCCCTTGTTTTTTCTTATTGGCAACGATTTGGGCTTGACGGCTTGACGTGCGTAAGATAGAGCCAGGGGTTAGCGTGACCCCGTCAGCACGAGCCGCTTTAATCATCTCTTGTAAGGCAGGCTTGGCGGCACGATGAATCTTGAATTTTGGGTCACTGCCATAGCCACTAGGCACAAGGTCGCTAGGGTCGGCATCGGCATATCTAAAATGCTTGATACCCACTTTTAGAGCTTCGGGGGCACATACCGAACCTGTGGCATTAGCATCATATTGGGGTGTTGGCGTGTTAAAATTGCCTTGCTCTACTTGATAGGCGGGGCCTTGGTTCATCGCTTGCTGTGGCTGGTGTTGATGATGGGTCTGTTGGTTTTGGTTGTACCCTGTATAAGACCGCCCACTTTGGTCGGCAATGGCGGTAGGGTTAGTGGGTTGGCTGATGACGTGAACGGTGTTTTTGCTTGGGCTTGCGATATACCCCGAGCCTGATTGGTTGTTTGTAAAAGTTGCAATCGCACCAACCGTGCCAACCCCCAAAAGCCCTGCACCAATCAATAAATCTCTTGTGCGTTTTTTCATAAAATTACCTAAATCATTCATTATTAGATTACCATTACTAAGTGGATTGTTGTGGGTTTTTAAAATACCCAAATAAAAATAAAAATGGTTGAATCAGATTGCAAAACGAGCAATGCAAAAAATGCATCGCTCGCCTTTTAAATATCATGGATTAACTGCAAATATAATCTGAGCGAGCCCAGCCGACACTGCGACCGAATTTAACTTTGTACCACACCCAGCCATTAGAGTTGCGTTCGCCAATGATACTAACATCACTTCCGTTAGGCATGCGAGCTAGAACTTTATAATTCTGACCAGGGCCTGAACGGAGAAGTACATTACCATTGGTTTGGTGAGTGCAGGCATATCCGTATGAGCCACCGCCGTTATAGGCAGGACCTACTTTGGCAGAAATGTTGGTAGAAAAACCGATGGCACTGGTCGCAATCAAAGCGATAAATAATGATTTTAACTTCATCATCAATGCTCCATAAGCAGATAAATATTGGGCGATACAGGTATTGTAAAATACATTTGTATTCTATAAAATACTACCATGATTTCTTGTTTAAAACAACAAAATTATTGTAACAAACAAGCAACAATTAATCGCCAAAAAACAACCGTTTATTCAACTGCTTATGATGGCTGATTAAAGCTGATTAAAGTTATTGGTCAACTTTTTTGCAGACATTTTCCAAGGCTTTTTCTATTAACTGCTCGCTGACTCCTTGTTCTTTGAGTTCGTTAATAAAGGCAACATCATCACTAAGAGAGTATTCGGAATTATCACGGTCAAGCCCTTGACGGATATAAAAGCGAATGAGTGGTTGAATGCACTCAAAGCCATGCTCGCCCTTGACTTTTTCCAAATGTTCCACAATCTCGCCCGTCAAACGCAGATGAATGGGGCGTAAGGTGTGGTTGTGATTAAGATACATAAAACACCGTCTTTTTAAAATGATTAAAATGGGGGCTTATGTTACCAATATTTGGGTGAAATTTCAATGAATATTCCTGATTGGCATTCATTTAAAGTTATTTAAAATCTTTTAAAAGTTGGCGATTGCCGACATTTGATTTGACCGATGATTTTGGTAAAATGGCAAAAGTTTTGATAAAAATGATAAAAACAAGCCAAAACTGATAAAATCACGGCACGATTATCAAGTTTAGCCAAAAATTAGCCACATAGAAGTAACATTACCCCCAAATTTTTGCAAAACTAGGCTAGATTGCAACATAAAAACGTGGCACAATGACCCCACTTTCCAAGAGTGCCTTAAATTGCATTGATGGCTTTTTAAGAGCGTTTAATGGCTGTTTTATGATTATGGGACAATTTTTTAATCAGCTTTTAATCAGTCTTTAAAGCCATAAAAAGTGGCATAAGGCATTCAAACCAATCATTTTATTATTTGGAGTTATCATGAATACAAAAATCGCCCTAAGCACATTGGCATTGACTTTGCTTCCCATGACGGCTTTGACCGCTCATGCTAATGACACGGCAGTGACCAATTTAAATAACCTGCTTAAAAACACCAAATCAATGACCGCCAATTTCTCACAAACGACTAAAGCAGGCGGGAAAAGCCAAAGTTTTAGCGGTAGCATGGCGGTAGAGCGTGGCAACAAATTTCGCTGGGACACCAAATCGCCATCAGAACAGCTCATCGTGGCAAATGGCAGTACCATGTGGGTGTATGATAAGGACTTGCAACAAGCAACCAAGCAGTCGGTAAATAACCAAGTCGGGGACGCACCTGCATTGCTATTATCAGGCGACCCCAATCAAATCACACGCAATTTTACCGTCAGTCAGCCAAGCAAAGGCAAAAACTACTATGTTCTAAAACCCAAATCAAGTTCGGCTAATTTTAGAGATTTGTCAATCAGTTTTAATGGCGGCAAGCCTGTGATGATGGTGTTAAATGACAGTATCGGACAGACCACGTCGATTCGTTTTAGCAACATTAATATCAATAAAAACATTCCTGCCAGTCAATTTAGCTTTACCCCACCTAAGGGAGTGGACGTGATTAATCAGTAAAGGTAAAAAGTAAAGGTAAAAACGCCAAAACCGCCATTTTAGATAGGATGGCGGTTTTTGGTTGCATAATATTTAATCAACTTACATCCATACACCAGTACTTTGTGGTGAGATATTCATCCAAGCCATATTTTGAGCCTTCACGTCCAAACCCTGACTGCTTAACCCCGCCAAATGGAGCGACTTCGGTAGAGAGTAGCCCTGTATTTTGGGCGACCATGCCGTATTCTAGGGCTTCACTCACTCGCCATGCTCGGGCGTGGCTTTGGGTGTAAAAATAGGACGCCAAACCATAGGGGGTATTATTGGCGTGGCGAATGACTTCTTTTTCATCATCAAACACAAAAATCGGAGCAATCGGAGCAAAAATCTCTTCGTGGGCGATGTCCATGTCGTCCGTGATGTCCGTGATGACTGTTGGTAAAAAACAGCGTGCGTGTGTGGGGTGGGGCTTGCCCCCTGTGATGAGTGTCGCTCCTTTATTTTATCTAGGGCATCTTGGAGCAGTTTTTGGGTTTTTTGCACGGCGGTATCATTGATAAGACAGCCGATGTCCGTGTCATCTGACAGCCCATTGCCAACGTGTAAGTCATTGACTTCTTTGGTAAATTTGGCAATGAACTCATCTTTTATCTTTTGATGAACATATATGCGGTTGGCACACACGCACGTCTGCCCTGCGTTACGATATTTGGACGCTATCGCCCCCTTGACCGCCTTATCAATGTCGGCATCGTCAAACACGATAAAAGGAGCGTTACCGCCAAGCTCCAAGGAGAGCTTTTTGACCGTACTGGCACATTGCTCCATGAGCAGTTTTCCGACCCGAGTAGAGCCTGTAAAGGACAGCTTTTTAATGCGTTCATCGGACGTGAGTACGCCCCCGATAATGTCCGCTTGACCTGTTACGATTTGTAAAACACCCTTAGGAATGCCTGCTTGCATGGCAAGCTCGCCTAGGGCAAGGGCAGAAAAAGGCGTTTGGCTATCAGGCTTGACAATCATCACACACCCTGACGCTAGGGCGGGGGCGACTTTACGGGTAATCATCGCTGACGGGAAGTTCCACGGCGTGATACTGGCACACACGCCCACGGGCTGTTTTAGCACCACATAGCGTAGGCTAGCGTTCGGGCTGGGTATCACATCCCCATACGCCCGTTTGGCTTCATCGGCAAAAAAGCGGATAAAGCTGTTGGCATAACCAATCTCCCCACGAGATTCTTTTAAGGGTTTGCCTTGCTCTGTGGTCATGATGATGGCTAAGTCTTCACGATGTTCATCAATCAAATCCGCCCAGCGGTGTAAAATGACCGCTCGTTCATTGGCGGTTAGACTTGCCCATGATTTTTGGGCTTCATCGGCAAAACCGATGGCTTCTACGACTTCATCGGCGGACAAATCGGGAATGGTGCCGATTTTTTCATCATTAAAGGGGTTAAACACGTCTATGGTATTGGCGGATTTGGCGGATTGCCATGTGTTATTGATGAGTGCGTGTTCGTGGAATAATGTGGGGTTGGATAATTTCATAAAAACTCCTATTGGCGGTCATGCTGTGCATGGTAGTTATACAATCATATTTATAAGTCTAATTTCTCAAACACCGCCCTATAAAATTGTGCCTTTTTATCAAGGGCAAGCGGATACGCCCGTGATGATGACGGCAGACGGTGCAGAGTAACAATTTTATTGTCAAAGGTTAGCTCTACCGATTGCCCAACTTTTGGGATTTTTATATCAAAATTGGACAATAGAATCTCGCTCGCTTTTTCGCCTGTGGTGATGATATGGTTGCAATCAGGCAAAGTGGCTAATAAGCCTTTGATGTCGGATTTTTGGATAATGGTTAAAAATTTATCGGACGCATTGTTATTTTCACGAATGACTGTTTTGGCAGTGTCGTAAATGGCAATGCCTTTTTGGGTTAAAAAATCTTTTAAAAGTGCTTCTTTAAACTTTTTGCCGTCAATAAAATACTCTTTATCATCAAAAAATACCAAACCCATAATCCGCCACATATCGTTATTTAAATTGGGATAATAAAAATTCATCGCCCAGCGAATGGGCGGTGGCGGAAAACTGCCAAGCATCAGCACTTTGGCATGGGGTGGGGTAAATGGGGCTAAGGGGTGGGATTCTTGCATAATATTCTATAACAAAACAAAACCGTTTATAATAAAACAAAACCGTCCGCCCGACTTGCTTTTTTATCAAAGGTATGGGGCGTACCCACCCTTTGTAACTCAATTGGTTTTTGAAAATTTTTAGAATTAAACTTTCAGTTTTTGCATGAAAAATGGCTAAATCTTGTTTTTCATCGTCAAAAGCTTGTTTGATAGAATGGCTATCAAACTTCACTTTTTCCTTGAAAAACGTGCGATTTTTCTCATTTTTCATTGCAAATACAAAAGGCGGGTACGCCCAAACAGGCAAATTATGCAAACTACGACTTTTGCACGCTATCAATAAATCAGACAAATCAAAAGTATTATTTTGGGCGTATAGTAGGGTTTGTTGTAGATGATTGGCTTGCTCAAACGTTAAAAAAGGAAAATTTAATAAAGCTAATAGCGAATGGATAATTTCATTTCTGGGGATTTTATAACTAAATGCCAATACCCAATTTACTTCCAAAACCACCAATAAAGAGATAAAACCTTGTTCATTATCTGTATGTAATTTTTGAAATAACGTCACCACTTTTTGATATTGCACGGTATCGTCTTTGGTTAAATAACGCACCAAAATATTAGTATCAAGACTAATCATAACTCCGCCTTATCCATTTGTGAAAAATGGTGGTTTATGCCGTCATTCATCTCATCAATGGTTAGCGGTTGTTTGACATAAGGGGCAAGCAGTCCGCCTGTATTTTCAATCATGGCAAGTACATCATCATCTTTGGCAGTTTTTTGATTGTTTTTAAAACTTACCAAGCGATGAGAATGGGTTAAGTCATCAATCAACCACTTAGGAAACACCACACTACCGTCCACATTGAGTGGCAACATGATAGACAAACTGCTGTCGGTGGGGCTATTGATGATGATTTGGGTCATGGTATGCTCCTTGGGTGTCCGTTAAGTGTACCATAAAAGGCGTATTTTGTCCCACTTCAACTTTATATAATTGGTTGATTTATCAAGGGCGAATTGCAATTCGCCCCTACAACCAAAAAAATAATTATTAAAAATCAATGAGTTATAATTTTAAGTTGAGCATGGAGTATGTTTTACAGTTTGTTAAACTCATCTTTTAACGCCAGCATGGTATCACGCACTCTCATCGCTTCTTCAAATTTTAGCTCACCCGAGAGTTTTTTCATTTGTTTTTCTAGGCGGTTAATTTCTTTTATCATAAGCTCAGGACGGCGTAGGATTTCCACATCAATGTCATTTAGGGCAAAAGGCACATCAATTGTTGGGGCGTCCACGCTCTCAATTTCGCCCGTGTCAATCTTATCGGTGATGGCACGGCTTGCCGATTTTGGCGTAATGCCATGCTCGGTATTAAAGGCGATTTGCTTGGCTCGTCTGCGTTCGGTCTCATCTATCGCCTTTTGCATGGACGGCGTAATGCTATCAGCGTACAAAATCGCCTTGCCATTGACGTGCCGTGCCGCCCGCCCAATGGTCTGAATGAGTGACCGCTCCGAGCGTAAAAAGCCTTCTTTGTCCGCATCAAAAATCGCCACAAGCGACACCTCAGGCATATCCAAGCCTTCACGCAAAAGGTTAATACCCACCAGCACATCATGCACCCCTGTTCGAAGTTCATGAATGATTTTCATGCGTTCTACCGTATCAATGTCGCTGTGTAAATATGCCACACGCACGCCATATTCTTTTAAATAACTGGTCAAATCCTCCGCCATGCGTTTGGTGAGCGTGGTAATCAGCACTCGCTCATTGAGTGGCTTACGCAGGTTAATCTCGCCAAGCACATCGTCCACTTGGGTGAGTACGGGGCGTATTTCTAGTATGGGGTCAATGAGTCCTGTGGGGCGGACGACTTGCTCGACCACTTGCTCGCTATGTTCCAACTCATAAGGGGCAGGGGTTGCCGATACAAAGATACGAGTTGGCACGACCGCCTCCCATTCTTCAAACATCATGGGGCGGTTATCCATGGCGGACGGCAAGCGAAAGCCATAATTAACCAAGTTTTCTTTGCGACTTCTATCGCCCTTGTACATCGCTCCGATTTGGGGAACGGTAACGTGGCTTTCGTCCAAAAACACCAACGCATCAGACGGTAGATAGTCAAAAAGTGTGGGCGGTGCCTCGCCTGCCTGTCGCCCTGACAGATGACGAGAGTAGTTCTCAATGCCGTTACAGTAGCCTAACTGCTGTATCATCTCTAAGTCGTATTGGGTGCGTTCTTTGATACGCTGGGCTTCTAGTAGCTTATCATGCGAGCGAAAATAGTCTAACCGCTCGGCAAGCTCTTCTTTAATCGTACCCATTGCCACTTCTAATTTTTCTCGTGGGGTAACGTAGTGAGATTTGGGGTAGATGGTAATGCGTGGCACGGATTTGATGTTTTTGCCCGTCAAAGGGTCAAACCATGTGATTTTTTCGACTTCATCATCAAACATGCTAATCCGCACCGCCAACTGTTCGCTCTCGGCAGGGTAGATGTCCAAGGTCTCGCCATGTAAGCGATAAGTGCCACGCCCAAAGTCCAGCTCGTTGCGTTCGTATTGTAGCTCAACCAAGCGTTTGATAAGGTTGGTTCTGTCCACGACATCGCCCACGACCACGTGCAGGAGCATTTTTAGGTAACTCTCAGGGTCGCCCAAACCATAAATGGCGGACACACTCGCCACAATGATGGTATCACGGCGTTCGAGTAAGGCACGAGTGGCGGACAGTCGCATTTGGTCGATGTGGTCGTTGATGGCAGAATCCTTTTCAATAAAGGTATCGCTCGCCACGACATACGCCTCAGGCTGATAGTAGTCATAATAACTGACAAAGTACTCTACCGCATTATGGGGGAAAAATTCCTTAAACTCGCCATAAAGCTGTGCCGCCAGCGTCTTGTTATGAGCCATGATAATCGCAGGTCGCCCCAAGCTCTCAATGACCTTTGCCATGGTATAAGTCTTACCCGAGCCTGTCACACCAAGCAAAAGTTGGTCTTTTTTGCCTGCCTTGACCCCGTCCACTAGGGACTGTATGGCGGTTGGTTGGTCGCCACTGGGGGCAAAGGGCGTAACCATTTTAAAGACTTTATCGTCATTGCCTAGTTGTTTGGTAAGCTGACTTTCGGTGATTTTGGCACGAGTGGTTTTGGGCTGTTGCATGGTGTTGTTGTTATCAAAAGAAATCCTTATCATAATGGGGTCATGATAAGGATTTGCAAGCGATGGTAGGGCGGACTTATTCTATTAATTTACGCAAAAGTTCTATTTCTCTATCTTTGCTCTCAATGATGTCTTGTTGGTGTCTTAGCCGACTTTCAAGCAATTCAATCTTGTGTAACAATTCGCTATCACTGTGATAATTATTTTGGTGCTGGATAATGCCAATGGCACTGGCATTATTTTGTGAGCCATGAATGGAATTGTAATAATTGTTTTTCAAAAGGTCTAAAATATCCACTTCTAAAATCTCAGCGATTTTTGATAATTTGCTATGAATGATAGACGTTTCGCCACGTTCAATCTTGCCATAAGCACTAACCGACATATCCAAACGCTCCGCCATATCTTGTTGGGAGAGTTGGCGAAAGTCTCTGATTTTGCGGATATTTTCATGAATGGTAGCCACTGCTCATCGCCCTAAAAAATAGTGAAATTCGGTAAATTTTAGCACTTTTTGGGTATGGCGTAAAGGGCTGAAAGTGGCTAAAATCTATAAAACCCCTAGTCTAAAATGGAGTCAACCATGAGCGTAACCAATAAAGTTTCCATTGTTGATAATCGAGTGATTATCACAGTAATAGATACAGAAAAAGAGAAAAAGTCTGGCTTATTAAGCCGAGCGGTGGATTTTGTTAAAGAAAACCCAGTTAAAACTGCCGTTGCGGTGGGCGTAGCAACAGGTGGTGCTGGATATGTTGCCGCTCCTGCCATTGCAGCGAGTATAGGGGCGACGGGTGCATTAGGAGCTGCATCAACTGGCACAGCGATTAGCACATTAAAAGGTATCGCCTTAACCAATGCGTCTTTGGCAAAAATTGGTGGCTCGGTCGTAGGTGGCAAAGCGGTCATCACAGGCACGGCAGGCACGGTAGGAGCAGTTGCTAGTAAGACAATCAGTGATAAATAAGCTTTAATAAAAATGGGTAAAAATCTAAATGGGTCGGATTTACTCTGACCCATTTTTATGCAACTTATTTATTTAAAATCTTCTTAACATCATCCTGCATTTTTTTAAGATGTTTGTTTTCGTAGGCTTCTACGGTTTTTTTGTTGCTCTCGCCTGCACTTTTCATATAGGACTCAAAGACGGCATCTTGTTTTTTTAAGGCACTTTGCCCGTCTTTACTGCCATAAAAAGCAATCATGGCATCCACTTCGGCTTGACTAAATGACTTGGCGGCGTTTAGGTAGGATTTTTTAAGCCCGTCTTTGGTTGCTTTGGTGTCTAGGCTTTTAATAAGACCTTCGGCATAGTCGTCAAAGGCTTTTAGGGCTTTTTTGCGTTGGTCGTCGGTGAGTGTATTGTCCTGTGCCATGCCCTGAGCGATTGCCATGCGTTCCATTTCAAGTGGGGCAACGACCGCTTGGTAAAATGTGGATTCGTAAGGCATGATTTTGGCAAGTTCTTCTAGGGATTGATTGCTCGGTGCAGCAAAGGCACTGGCACAAAATAGGGTGCTAAGCAGTAGTAGGGATTTGATTTTCATAACAGCTCCAAAGGTTAAAAGTTAAAAGTGCTATAATCTAACAGATTTTTATCAAGATGAAAAGTTTTAAATTGTTATCATTTGCAACGATGGCTTAACCGCATGATGAGCGATTAAATAAAAAGTCGGTACATCACGCACCGACTTTTGTATTACCAGACCAAGCCACGCACCGAGTTTTGGGTGATAAAACCATCAGGAATGCGTCCATTATCCGCCTGCCAGCGAGCAAAGGCACGAGAGGTGTTCGCTCCTGCCACGCCGTCCGCTTTACCGGCAGAGTAACCTTTGGTGTTTAAGGCTTCTTGTAAGCGAATGACTTCTGAGCGAGACAGTGGCTGTTCGTGGCGTGGCCAGTTGCCACGAATGCCAGCACCGCCAGCGATACGTTTGGCAAGGGTTGCCACGGCTAGGGCGTAGCTAGATGAGTTGTTATAAACTTTGATAACGTCAAAGTTGGGTGTCAGTAGCAGGGCAGGACCATTCACGCCGGCAGGTAACCACAGCTCGGCTTGGGCATGACCGCCAAAGTACTCGCCATTGGCAGAGACCACGCCCAAGGATTTCCACGATTCTAGGGACTGTTTTTGCCCTAAGAGTTGGTAGTTAAAGCCAGTTGGCAGGCGAACTTCATAAAAAGCGTCCACACCTGACACCCAACCGCTTGCCCCTAGATAATGGGCGGTGGAGGTGAGAGCGTCCGAGATTGTCCACGGGTTTTTTTGTCCATCGCCGTTACCGTCCACGCCGTATTTTATCCAAGTAGAGGGGATAAATTGGGTATGACCCATGCCCCCTGCCCATGACCCACGCAGTTGTGAACGGCTGACATCGCCACGCTCTATCATCTGTAACATGGCAAGCAGTTCACCTTCGGCAAAATTGCGACGGCGACCATCAAAGGCAAGGCTAGATAAGGCATCGACTAAGTCGGTTGAGCCGGTGCCTGCCCCATATGAGGACTCAATACCCCAAATGGCGACCATTATCTCTTTGGGGACACCATATTGGTTTTCGGCTCGTGAGAGTAGGGAAGGGTATTCACGTAATTTGGCTCTACCGTTAGAGACACGCCCTGAGGTAACGGCAGATTCCACGTACGACCACGGCATTTTGGAGAATTCGGCTTGGCGACCGTCTAGGCTGATGACCTGTGAGTTGAGACTGGCACTGCCCATCAGTGCATGCACCGCATGAGAGACATGACCGCCAGCGATGGTGCGAGTGATAAAGTCGCTTTTCCAATCGCCAAAACTGCCATAGTAACGATTTTCTACCGATGGGGCAGGCGTGGGCGTGGGGGCGGTTATTGGGGCGGTTGGTGTTTGGGGCTGAACAATGACCACACGAGACGGGGCAGGCGTGGGCGTTGGTGTCTTAACCACGATGGGTCGCTGTGGTGCTTGGGGAGCCGAAGCACAGGACAGTAGCGTGATGGTGGCAACAGCCACAGCGGACAGGCGAAAAGTAGGGTGGTCTAGCAGAGTTGTTACAGAATAAGTCATGAGTATTTAGCGGTAAAAATTTGTTGCCATTGTACACAGTTATGAGAGTTTTGGCAATGATATTTACATATTTGGCGAAGTAAAGATAGATAAACAAAAAGACGGAGTAAAACATCTACACCCGTCTTTTATTTGCCCTGCTAAATCTTGTTAAAGGAGTTTGTTGGTGTCATCAACACTGGCTAAATCCCACGCCCACATGACCGACTACTGCCACAGGAATGCGGTTATCGGCATGGATAGCCAGTCCACCACGAGCGGTTTCTTTGTATTTGTCCATCATGTCAAGTCCGGTCTCTTTCATGGTCAAAATGGCTTTGTCCAGTGAGACATGGTGCGAGCCATCGCCACGCAGGGCAAGGCGAGCGGCGTTAATCGCCTTGACCGATGCCATCGCATTGCGTTCAATACAAGGCACTTGCACCAGTCCTGCAATGGGATCGCAGGTCAGCCCTAAGTTATGTTCTAGCCCAATCTCGGCGGCGTTGAGACATTGGGCGACCGTACCGCCCATGACGTGAGCCAGTCCTGCTGCTGCCATCGCGCAGGCAGAGCCAACTTCGCCCTGACAGCCAACTTCCGCCCCTGAAATGGACGCATTTTGTTTGATTAACGCCCCAATCGCCCCTGCCACGAGCAAAAATTCACGCACGCCCTGATAACTAAATGACGGAATAAAGCCTTGATAATAATGTAGCACCGCAGGGATAATACCCGCCGCCCCATTGGTGGGAGCGGTAACGACCCGTCCGCCTGAGGCGTTTTGTTCATTGACCGCCAGAGCGTATAGGTTCACCCAATCCATCGCAAGCAGTCCGCCATCGGCTTTGCCATATTCTTTGCTAAGCTGGTCATATAAGGCTTTGGCACGGCGTTTGACGTTCAGACCGCCGGGCAGGATACCATCTTTTTGGTAGCCGGCATTGACACACGCCTGCATGGTTGCCCAGATGTCGTTAAGATAATCTTTAACTTCTTCTTCATCTCGGACAGCAGTTTCGTTGTGGAGCATAAGCTCGCTAATGCTAAACCCATGCGTGTGGCATAACCGTTCAATGTCCGCTCCCAGCTCAAAGGGATAAGGGTAGGGCGATTTTTTGGGGGTATCTAGTTGCTCTTGTGCGGTTTGGGCTTTAAATTCATCATTATCCACGACAAATCCACCCCCAATAGAAAAGTAGGTTTCGCTGATACGAGTGCCATCGGCTAAGGTGGCGATGAGTGTCATGCCGTTAGGGTGTTGGGGCAGGGTAACATCGCTATACCATAAGATGTCAGTGGTTTCATCAAAATCAATGATATGACGACCGCCCAAGTTCATCTTTTGGTGCGTGCGAATGTCTGATAAATACTCGTCCGTGCGTTCGGTGTCTAGCGTGCGTGGGGCGTGTCCGAGTAGTCCAAGCAAGGTAGCGGTATCGGTGGCGTGTCCCTTGCCCGTGGCGGACAGCGAGCCATATAGCTCTATGGTAATGCCTGTAATCGGACTAAAATCGCCATGCAGTCGCTCATCTAACAGTGCCAAAAACCGCCCACTGGCGACCATTGGACCGACCGTGTGCGAGCTTGAAGGGCCAACACCGATTTTAAACATGTCAAAAATACTAATCATAAAAAGTCCTTTATAAAGTTATTTTACCGTGTGACAAAATGAATTGTTGAATTAAGATAATCTGACAGGCAGACGTATAAACAGTTCTGTTTTAAAATGCATGACTAGATAACCACATCAGATGGGTTGATATTTTAGCATGATTGATGGGGATTTGATACAAAATATCCGACCAAATGTGATTTTGGTTGGATTTAAAATAATGGAGTATTTAGAGCGTACCTACCATTGATGACATTTTTATAAAATAAACTTCAATCTCAATTTAAAGTTGCAACTTATTGATTTTCCAATGATTATTTTTTGGGTTGTAGGGGCGAATTGCAATTCGCCCTTGATAAATCAATCACTTATACAAAGTTGAGAATAAGGTAAAATAAGATAAAAATTTAACGTTTTAAATCAATTTTTGCATAAAAAACGTGCGATTCCCCTGCTTTTTTAAACAGTCATTTTTCATTGCAAATACCAAAGGCGGGCACGTCCTAAAAATAATCAATCCTTAACAAGCCACATTAACCCCTTGCGAATTGATACACAGCTTGTCGCCATTATTTAGATTGCCAATCCATGCCTTGCCGTTTTTAAACATCAGCGGTTCGGGCAGTTCGGGATTTTTAGTGCTGTCCAAAATAAACCCGTCTTTATGAAAACGAAAATCGATGACCAGTTGCCCACTTTTATCAATAAAGCCCCAATTATCGCCCATGCGTACCCCTGCCAGATTCTCACTATAAGCTCGGACATCATCAAAGGCGTAGATAATCATCGGCACGCCCTTGTCATCGACAAAGCCCCATTTGCCGTCTTGTTGTCTTGGCGTGAGTGTCAGGTGCGTGCTCGGGTTTGGCAGACTGCCTTGGGCAAGTGTCGGCTCTGGGGTGGGCGATGGGTTGGGGGCTTGCCGTGTGCGATTGCCGTTCTTGTCGATGGCGTAGGTGCTACCGCCAGCGGTGACGGTGGCAAGACCTTGGGAGTAGTCGCTGATGTGACTGATGGCTCGCTCGGGACGGACGATGACCTTGCCCCGAGTGTCTAGCACGCCAAAGCCACGGTTTTGTTTGATGATGATACGTTCGCCCCGCACGCCCCTTGCCCATTGGTTGCCGTCTATGCGGTCGTAGTTAAAGGCGATGACGGTTTTGCCTTTGTCATTGATGTAGCCGACTTTACCGTTTTTTAGGGCAGGGAGTAGCCCGTTTCTAAACTCCGAGCCTAGCACCGCGTCATAAGCGAATAAATCGGCTGTTTTGTTGCCTTTTTTGTCCAAAAGTGCCACGGGCGAGCCGTTGTCTTTGACCGCCAAAAATACGCCCGAACGTGCGGTACAGCTGACGTTTTTATAGTGGCTTTTGGGCAGGGTACAGGCGTGAGCTAGGGGTGTGAGCGAGCCGAGCAGTAGGGCGGTGACTAGGTATTTTTTCATAAAAACAATGCGTGGGAATTTGGGCTATTTTATCATAAGTGGCAAGATTATCATGCCAAAAAACTTTTTCCAAAAAGTTAAATAAACCATAAAAATTATAAATTATTGTTATTTTTAAAGTGTGTTATAATCTTTTAAAATTCAACATACCCAGACCATTTTACATTTGGAGAATAACAATGGCAGGCAAAACCCCCCAAGCGACAGCGAAAACATTGTATGACAAACTTTGGGACGACCATTTGGTCAAACAGCGTGATGACGGCTCATCACTTATCTACATTGACCGCCAACTGTTACATGAAGTAACTTCCCCCCAAGCCTTTGAAGGCTTAGAGCTTAATAACCGTAAGCCGTGGCGACTGTCGGCAAATATCGCAACGCCCGACCACAACGTCCCAACTTCTAAAAACGAGCGTGAGCAAGGCATTGCAGGGATTGCTGATGACACCTCTCGCATTCAAGTCAAAACCCTTGATGACAACTGCAAATCCTTTAATGTCGTGCAATTTGGTATCAATGATGTCCGTCAAGGCATTGTTCACGTTGTCGGGCCTGAGCAGGGTTTGACCCTACCAGGCATGACGGTGGTGTGTGGGGATAGCCATACTGCCACGCATGGGGCATTGGGCTGTTTGGCTCACGGTATCGGCACATCAGAAGTAGAGCACGTCCTTGCCACGCAGTGCCTTGTCCAAAAGAAAATGAAAAATATGCTTGTCCGTGTGGACGGCAAATTGGGCAAAGGCGTTACGCCAAAAGATGTCGTGCTTGCTATCATCGGTAAAATCGGCACGGCAGGCGGGACAGGACACGCCATTGAATTTGGTGGACAAGTGTTCCGTGATATGTCCATTGAAGGGCGTATGACCGTGTGTAACATGGCGATTGAAGGCGGTGCTAGGGTCGGTCTTGTGGCGGTGGACGATAAGACCACCTCCTATGTTAAAGGTCGCCCCTACGCCCCAACAGGCGATGACTGGGAGCGTGCGGTCGCTTATTGGAACACCTTGCATTCGGACGATGACGCTCATTTTGATACGGTGGTCGTGCTAAATGGCGATGAGATTGAGCCACAGGTATCGTGGGGAACATCGCCTGAAATGGTCATTCCCATTAGCCAAAACGTGCCAACCCTAGCCGATGCCAAAGATGACGTCCAGCGTAATGACTGGACTCGTGCCTATCAATATATGGGGCTAACGGCAGGGCAGCCGCTATCCGAGATTCAGCTTGACCGTGTGTTTATCGGCTCTTGCACCAACTCACGCATTGAAGACATTCGTGCAGCGGCAGAAGTTGTCAAGGGTCGTAAGGTCGCCCCAAGTATCAAACAAGCGATGATTGTGGCAGGGTCGGGTTTGGTCAAAGAGCAAGCCGAGCAAGAAGGGCTTGATAAAATCTTTACCGAAGCAGGCTTTGAATGGCGTGAACCAGGCTGTTCTATGTGCCTTGCGATGAATGCTGATAAACTGCAATCAGGCGAGCATTGTGCCAGTACGTCCAACCGTAACTTTGAAGGTCGTCAAGGCAATGGCGGTCGCACGCACCTAGTATCTCCTGCCATGGCAGCAGCGGCGGCGATTGCGGGGCATTTTGTGGACGTGCGAACGTTTTGAGATGATAAAATAAGATAATCTGTGCTAGAATGGGTTATCTTATTTTTTAACTTTAATTGGAGTGTTGTTATGTCAAATGAATCAAATTTCACCTATGAGCTGATTGAAAAATCTTTGGCTTTACCTGGTATTAAAGTTGAGCGAAATGCTTTTTTACTTGATGTTTTTAAAGGCAAGGTTCAGCAATCTGATATTTCACTATTGCTGGAAAAAGGTCCAATCGCATCAGGCTTAATTTCTCAAAAGGAAGCCAAAAAGACCGCCATAATGGTTGCTAATAAAAGAAAGTTGATGTGTTCTAGCGGTTCTTTTTTGGCGGGTCTGCCTGGTGGATTAGCATTAGCGGCGACAGTGCCTGCTGATTTATTACAATTCTTTGCCTTTAATTTGCGTTTAGCCCAAGAAATTGCCTATATTTATGGCTATCAAGATTTTTGGAATGGCGATGTGTTAAATCATGAAAAAGTTGAACATGAATTAATGTTATTCTTGGGTGTTATGTTTGGTATTGGTGGGGCATCACAATTAACTCGATTAACAGCAGGAAATTTATCAAAACAAGCTCTAAAAAAATTACCACAAATGGCATTAACCAAAACATGGTATTACCCATTGGTTAAAAAAATTGCAGGAATGATTGGTATAAAATTAACAAAAGATACTTTTGCAAAAGGTGTTTCTAAGGCTATTCCTGTTATGGGTGGTATTATTTCAGGTGGTATTACTTATGCATCTATGGATAAGATGAGTAAAAGATTATATGAAACTTTTGATGTGGCGGTAGAATACACCGATGAAGAGATTTCAGATGATTTAAAAAACCTTAAAAAACAAATGCCAGATATTTTTGAAGGCGAGTTTAAGCAAATTGATTGATATTTAAATTGATTAATTTGTATTAGTTTGATTATAAGTGAATTAAGGAAAAACCATGACCGACCTAACCCAAAACACCTACCTAGACGTGCGTAATCCCACTCAAATCACAGGCGAGATGACCCTAAAATGTAGCGACATTGCCGAAGGTAGCACGCTATCAAATGATTATGTCGCTAACATTTGGGGCTATACAGGGGGTAACATTAGCCCAGAGCTTGAGTGGGGTAACGCTCCTGCCGATACCAAAAGTTTTGTGCTAACCATGTACGACCCTGATGCACCGACAGGCTCGGGCTTTTGGCATTGGAATGCCTTTAATATCCCTGCCGATTGGAATAAACTTCCCAAGGGTCAATCCAATGATTTTGGGGGTGGCGTGGTAGAATTACAAAATGATGCAGGATTAAACGGCTTTATCGGGGCATTTCCGCCCAAAGGCGACAAACCACACCGCTATATTTTTACGCTTTATGCTTTAAATGACGTGCTGGATTTGCCAAATACCATTAGCCCTGCGGTACTCGGCTTTAATTTAAATGGTAAAGTGTTGGCAACGGCAAGTTTGACGGCTTATTATCATTGGTAAAAGGAGTGATAAAATGCCTATTGCAGTCGTAGAGCATTATTATCAAATGATACAGCATTTGGATAATGCCGATAAAATGATATTGGTTGAAAAAATCATTCATTCTGTTAATAACGAAAGGCAATCTGTAAACAACCAAGAAAGTTTGGCAGGTTCTTGGGAAGATGATAGAAGTGCTGATGAAATTATTCAAGACATTAAGGCAAATGCCCATATGCAACGACATATTGAGAGTTTTGAATGAAATATTTACTGGACACCAATATCTGTATTTATTATTTCAAAAATCAATTTGATTTGGCACAAAAATTTCACGAAAAAGGCATTCATCAATGTGCCATTTCGGAGATTACCTATGCTGAATTATTGTATGGTGCAGAAAAAAGCCAAAATGTTGCCAAAAATATGCAAAAAATTGATGAGCTTTTAAAACAGGTTGCGATTATTCCTGTTTATAATGGCTTAAAAATTTATAGCAAAGAAAAGGCAAAATTATCATCAATGGGTCGTTTAATTAGCGATTTTGATTTGCTGATTGGAGCGACTGCTATTGCTTATGATATGATTATGGTAACTCGCAATATGAAAGAGTTTGAGCGATTGGATAATATCAAACTTGAAAATTGGGTTGATGATTATCATAAGCCAACATTAAGAGAAGAAATTTACAAATTGTATTGAGATAAAGAGAGTAAATTATGAAAAAATACACCACCGAAATCGGCATTGTTGCCCCGTTAGACCGTGCCAATGTGGATACCGATTTGATTATCCCCAAGCAGTTTTTAAAATCTATTAAACGCACGGGGTTTGGCGATAATTTATTTGACGAATTGCGTTATTTGGATGAAGGCTTTTTGGGGCAGGACATTGCCAAACGCCCAAAAAATCCTGATTTTGTGCTAAATCAAGAGCGTTATCAAGGTGCGACCATTTTGCTTGCTCGTGCCAATTTTGGCTGTGGGTCTAGCCGTGAACACGCTCCGTGGGCATTGAATGAATACGGTTTTCGTACTGTGATTGCTCCAAGTTTTGCCGATATTTTTTATAATAACTGCTTTAAAAATGGCATGCTCCCTGTGATTTTATCAGAGGGCGACATTGATGAATTATTTAAAGAATGTTTTGATAATGTCGGCTATCAATTAACCGTAGATTTGGCAAATCAAAAAGTGATTAGCCCAAGCGGTAAAGAATACGCCTTTGACGTGGACGAATTTCGTAAGCATTGCTTATTAAATGGCTTAGATGATATTGGTTTGACTTTGCAAAATGCGGACGATATTAAAGCCTTTGAAGAAAAAGCCAAACAAGAACGCCCTTGGGTATTTAAAGAATTGACGGCTTGATTTTTAGGAATTTCCCAATGATAGATATTGAAAATATTCTTAAACAACTTGCTAAAAAACGCCCTGTTTTTCATTCGGAAGCGGATTTTCAACACGCTTTGGCGTGGGAAATTCAAATGTGTTATCCAAATGCAAATATCCGTATTGAAAAACCATATCTGATTGACGGTAGACCATTTTACATTGATTTAATTGTTGAAATTGATGATAAAATAATTGCCATTGAATTAAAGTATAAAACGAAGAAGTTTGAATTTGAATTAAATGGCGAAAATTTTTCTTTAAGAAATCATGGTGCTCAAAATTGGGGGCGTTACCATTTTGTTAATGATATCGTTAGGCTTGAAAAGCTAATGGAAAAGTTTGAAATATCGCAAGGCTATGCCATATTTCTAACAAATGATATATATTATCAAAGTAAGCCAAAAGACAATACTGATTATTTTGATTTTGGCTTGCAAAATGAAAAGATATTATCAGGAACCTTGAAATGGAAAGATGAGAAAAAGATAGATAAGACATTGCAGTTAAAAAATGATTATCTGTTAAATTGGCAACAATACGAGCCAACATATCAATTTCAATATTTAATTGTTAAAGTTTAAAGTAACAAAAGGAAAACCCCCATGACAAAACACATTGCCATTTTAGAAGGCGACGGTATCGGTCCTGAGATTATCGCCCAAGCCGTGAAGGTACTTGATAAACTCATCGCTGACGGTTTGGACGTAAGCTATGAATACGCTTATTTGGGCGGTTCGGCATATGACAAATACGGCTCGCCATATCCTAGCCAGACCCAAGCCATTTGCCAAAAGGCGGATGCAGTGCTATTAGGTGCGGTTGGCTCGCCCCAGTATGACAACCTTGACCGCCCACTGCGTCCTGAGCGTGGACTTTTGGCGATTCGTAAGGATTTAAATTTATTTGCCAATTTGCGTCCTGCGATTTTGTATAAAGAATTGGCAAATGCGTCCACATTAAAACCCGAAGTCGTATCAGGATTGGATATTTTGATTGTGCGTGAGCTGACGGGCGACATTTATTTTGGCGAGCCACGGGGCATTCACACCAACGACAAGGGCGAGCGTGAAGGCTTTAACACCATGCGTTATAGCGAAAGCGAGATTCGCCGTATCGCTCATGTGTCGTTCCAATCCGCCCAAAAACGTGGCAAAAAGCTGTGTAGCGTGGATAAGGCGAACGTATTGGAGACGACCGAGCTGTGGAAAGAGATTTTCACGGACGTTGCCAAAGAGTACCCTGACGTTGAGCTGTCGCATATGTATGTGGACAACTGTGCCATGCAACTGGTTAAAGCTCCCAAGCAGCTTGATGTGATTGCCACGGGCAATATTTTTGGCGATATTTTGTCCGACCAAGCGTCCATGCTCACAGGCTCTATCGGCATGCTACCGTCTGCAAGCCTAAACGAGACGGGCAAAGGGCTGTACGAGCCGTCTCATGGCTCTGCCCCCGACATTGCAGGGCAGGATAAGGCAAATCCACTGGCGACCATTTTGTCGCTTGCCATGCTTGTGCGTTATAGCCTAAATGATGAAAATCGTGCGGTGAGAATAGAACAAGCGGTGCAAAAAGTGTTAGAACAAGGCTATCGCACGGCGGATATTTATGAAGACGGCACGACATTGGTTGGCTGTGCGGACATGGGCGATAAAGTGGTGCAGGCGTTGTAAGCCTTGTTAACTTAACACAAAAAGCCCATGATTGTGGGCTTTTTATTTGCCAAGTGATTGATTTTGCTTTACAATGAATGGCAGTTTAATTTATAGTAAATTAACTTCAATTTACATCAACGCTACATTTTAAAAGATGCTTTTGTAGGGGCTGGCTCTGCACGCCCTGATGATACATTGGTTTATAGGGCGTGGAAAGCACGCCCCTACATTGGTGTATTTTGAAGTTAAACAAGTGTAAAAAGGGGTAAGATGATGAAAAAAGTATTGGTGCTGGCTTTGGCGGTGTTAATGACTGCTTGTGGTCAAGATGAAACGGTCAAAAACAATCAAGCAGAATATTTGGATGCTCAAAAAAATCAAGTCATGCCAAGTGGCGAGCTAACCCCAAGTGAGACCATTAAAGCCCTTGATCAAAAACTTGTCAATGTAGGCAAGATTACCAAGTCTGAACAAATTAAATTTAGCACGGTTGCCTATGAGTATGAACTGCCCGATGAGATGAAGCAGGCGTGCAATTTTGACCCAAAAACACCCAAAGATGACGAAGGTTTTTATAAAGAGGGCTTTTGCACGAGTATCAATATCAAATTGGCAAAAGTTGAACCACGTTGGATAGAGCAGATTGTCAATAAAACAATTACCAACGATGACAATCCTAAACTGCTTAAATTTAAGCAGAATGTTGATGAATTTGTGGGTGAGCATTTGATGTTTATCAATGAGATGAAAGACGTTGCCAAAGAAAATGGCGAGCCCTTTGAGTCAGCACCGAGCTATGCTTGGACGGTTGTCCCAGAGCTTATCCCTGCTCACAAAAACTTAGCTCAGGTTGCCATCGCAGGCGATGTTTATATGGGTGGGGCTCATGGCATGCCATTTATGGAGTATCTGATGTTTGATATGGATTTGCAGACGCAGATTGATTTTTCTGATGTGATTGTGGTGGATAGGGCGAGTGATTTTCATGAGCTGGCTTATGCGGGGTTTAAAGAATATCTAAAAGATGAGCTACAAATCACAACCAAAAAAGACATTCAAGAATACGAGCAAACGTGGCAGTTTGAGATGACCGAAAATGTGTATTTTGGTAAAAATGGGGTGGTGCTGGTGTATCAACCTTATGAAATGGGAGGTTTTGCACAGGGTTTTGTTGAGATTGTGGTGCCGTATGATAAATTACAAGGCATTATCCAAGAGGAATACTTACCTAAGCAGACAGCCAAAACAGCAAACCAAGAATCGGTAAGTCAAGAGTCAGTAAGTCAAAAGGCGGAGCAGGCAAGCCAAGCGGATAAGTCCTGATGTATCATTAACCAAACATTAACAATGCGTTTCTTAATCGTGCTTGTTTTTCCTAATCAGTCTTGCTAGAATTTATCGCATTGGTGTTGCACCAATAACATTATTCATCAAACCCAAGGAGTTGTTATGAAAAAGCTAGCCCTACTGTCTCTTGTTGCCCTAGCAGGCATGGCAAATGCTGCCACTTATGAGATTGACCCATTTCACACCAATGCCCGTTTTGCCATTGATCATTTTAAAACCAGTACCAACGTGGGCGGTGTGTATGGTCTAACAGGCGAGATGGAGTTTGATAAAGCCAAACGCACAGGTAAAATTGACATCGAGTTGCCATTGGCAAACCTACAATCAAGCTCTAAGGAGTTTACTGAACATCTGCTCAGTGCCGATTTGTTTGATGCCGAAAAATATCCAACCATGCGTTTTGAATCTACCAAATTCAACTACACAGGCAAGGGCAAAGCACGCAAACTAAGCTCAGTAGATGGCAAACTTACCCTACTTGGTCAAACACACCCTGTTCGTCTGCACGCCAATAAGTTCAATTGCTATGACAGCCCCATGGCAAAAACCGAAGTTTGTGGCGGTGATTTTAGCACGACCATTGACCGCACCAAATGGGGCATGGATTATTTGGTGAATGTTGGCATGGCAAAAAATGTCCGCATTGACATTCAAGTAGAAGCCGCTAAGAAATAATTTGTTTTAAAGAATCAAAAATCACCCCAAATCATGTTGGGGTGATTTTTTGTGATTTGCATAAAGGATGGGTGATATGGGTAAAAGTTACATTTGCCACAGATTTATACCATGGACGTAAGGACGTGCTGAACACGTCCTTTGGGCTTTAAAAAATACGGTTCATGCCGTTTAACGCTGCCACACGATAGGCTTCTGCCATGGTGGGGTAGTTAAAGGTGGTGTTGATAAAGTATTCTAGCGTGTGACCGCATTTCATCACCGCCTGTCCGATGTGGATAATCTCGGATGCGTGGTTGCCGTAGCAGTGAATGCCTAGGATTTGCAGGGTTTCACGGTGGAATAAGATTTTTAGGACGCCTGAACGCTCACCGATGATTTGGGAGCGAGCTAGGTGTTTGAAAAAGGCTTGTCCGACTTCATAAGGGATTTGGTCACGGGTTAAGTCTTCTTCGGTCGCCCCAATGCTTGAAATCTCAGGAATGGTATAGATGCCAGTAGGCACGCTATTGACAAACTCAGCGTGTTTGTCACCCACCATAAAGCCAGCGGCATTTCGCCCTTGGTCGTAGGCAGCGGATGCCAAAGACGGCCAGCCGATGACATCGCCCACGGCATAGATGTGTTCAGCTTTGGTGCGGTAGGTTTGATCCACTTCGAGCTGTCCACGATTGTTGGCGGATAAGCCAACCGCTTCTAGGTTGAGCCCGTCGGTGTTGCCCGAACGTCCGTTGCACCAAAGAATGGCGTCAGATTTGATTTTTTTACCGCTTTTTAGGTGCAAGACCACGCAGTCATCAAAGGTTTCTAGGCGTTCAATCTCTTCATTGTTGCGAATACGCACGCCAAACTGACGAAAGTCGTGCGATAGGGCATCCGAAATCTCATTATCCAAATAGCTGAGTAGTTGGTCTTTGTTGTTAATCAAATCAACAACATAACCCAAACCTGTAAAGATGGACGCATACTCACAGCCAATCACGCCTGCTCCGTAGATGATGATTTTACGAGCGACATAATCCATTTGCAAAATCTTATCTGAGTCAAAGACACGGGGATGATCAAAGTCAAGCAGATCGGGACGATAAGGGCGTGAACCCACGGCAATGACTGCTTTTTCAAAGGTGACGGTTTTGACACCATCGGCATGAATCTGTTCAACTTCTAGGGTGTTTTTGTCAATAAAACGCCCCCAGCCTTGGATAATCTCAACACGGTTACGCTCATAAAACAGCTTATGGGTATTGACCTGACTGGCAATCACTCGCCGTGCTTTGCTTAGTACTTTGTTAAGTGGTACTTGAAAATTATCGGTAAATGAGCTAAAAATGGGGTCGCGTCGCATGCCAATGATGTTAAACACCGATTGGCGAAGTGCCTTACTAGGAATGGTGCCGACATGAGCACAGTTGCCACCCACTTGGTCTCTGGGGTCGATGACCGCCACTTTAAGCCCTGATTTGGCAAGTTTCATCGCCGCTGCTTCACCGGCAGGCCCTGCCCCTAATACCACCGCATCGTATTCAAAGCCGTGGCGGGATTTGCGTTTTTGGGGAGCAATGGCGATACGCTGACCATCAAGGGGACTGATGAGTAAGTGACTGGGGTCATGCTCTTCGTGATTGGGCGTGTTTGTGTTGTCAGGGGGATTGGTTTTGGTCTCGGTCTCGGGTAGGGCGGAACGTTTGGCTTGTTCTTTGATGGCGTTCTCTGCCTTGGTCTCGTTTGTGGCGGAGTTTTGGGATTTACCTGCCGTCTCGGTGGGGTTGGTTTTGGTCATGATATTGCCTTTTGTTTTTGTTTAATTTGATGAATGAATATTTTGCGTTAAAATCTCATCTAGCTGCCACATTCCTGTGGGTTTGCCGGTATTTTGGTCTATCTCTTGACGTACTTTGATGGTATAGGCGGTGCCAATGATTGGTGTAAAGCCGATGATGTCATTATAGCCAATGCCGAACAGCTCATCATCGTCTGCCCCGACGGGCTTGACCAGTAGACACTGCATGGGCGTGGCAGAATGACAGGCACTGCGATAAGGCATGACTTCTAGCGTTTCGCTGGCGTTTAGGGTCACATTAGGGATATAACGTGGCTCGGGCACAGGGGGGCGACTTTGGCAGGCACTCAACGAGATGATGAGTGTTAGGGGTAAGAGTAACAAGGAGCGATGTTTCATGTTTTTCTCAGAGTTTGTCAGTTTTAAAATCATGCTATTTAAAATGCTTTAACAATCAGCCAATCCGCCGTGCCAAACCTGTGATTTGTAAAATCCGTGTGGCAATCTCTTCAATACTCATCTCAGAGACATTGAGATTGGGGATTTTTTGGGCGGTGTAGATGGCTTGGATGGCACGCTGTTCTTCTTGGCATTGGGCAAGGGACGCATAGCGAGAACCTGCTTTTCGCTCTTGGCGGATACGTACCAGTCGCTCGGTGTCAATGGTCAGACCAAAGAGTTTGTGGCGATAGGGCTGTAATACTTTGGGCAGATTGCTACTATCTAGGTCGTCTTCGGTCAAAGGATAGTTGGCGGCACGAATGCCAAACTGTAAGGCAAGATATAGGCTTGTGGGCGTTTTTCCCGAGCGTGATAAGCCAACTAAGATGATGTCCGCCCCATCATAGTGATTGGTTCTTGCCCCGTCGTCATTATCTAGGGCAAAATGCACCGCGTCAATCCTTGCTTTATAGTCTTCGCTGTCCACTTGTCCGTGTGCCATGCCTGCGTGGGGGTCGGGGGTCTCGCCAATCTCGTTGGCAATGCGGGTAATTAACCCTTCATAGATATCAAGATTGGTGGCGTTCGCCCCGTTGATGATACTGCGAATCTCATCACTGACGATGGTGTCAAAAACCAAGGGTTTAAGTCCTGATAAATGATGGGCTTCGTTAATACGTTTGACCGCTTCATGAGCCAGCTCGGGAGTGTCCACATAGGGGATGATTTTGACGTCAAATTTGACATTGCCAAATTGGCTAAGTAGCGATCGCCCAAGCGTCTCAGCGGTGATGGCGGTGCCGTCAGAGATAAAAAAAGCACTGCGAAGTAGCTCGGGGGCTTTAAACTGCTTGGCTTGCCGAGCCTGCTGGTCTTGTTGGCTGGGTGTGGGGGTGTGAACGTACATGGCTATCCTTTATGTCCTGTGCCATACATGGGTAAACTCAAATAAGAGTATAGCACAAAAACAGGGGATTTTGTAGGAAAAATTATCAACTGTGGCATGATAATAAGAAACAGGACAAGTAAATGACAATGATTAAAACAGCATGAAAAAGCGGATAAAATCCCATTGTGCATTTGTGGTAATTTTGTTAAAATGAACGACCTTTTTGTCAATATAAAAAGTGTAGATTGGATAAAAGGGCGGTGCTAACCATAATAACAACAATCACATCTTTGGGTAGGGCGTATTCATGGTTTCTCAGATGGTTTATGGCTAAGGAATGCAATGTTTTCATTTTTATCGGTAGAATTTGCGTTATTGTTCATGGTGTTTTTTATGCTTTATTGGGCATTTAAAAAAAGACCAGACATTCAAAATATGTTGTTGCTCATTATCAGCTATGCCATTATTTATTTAATGGCAGGCTTGATGGCAGTTGGCATGCTGTTTATTTTTAGTATTGTCATTTATTTCATTGCTCGGCAAATCATCATCAGTCGCCACAAAAAATCATGGATGGCGATGGGCGTTATCATCACTTTGATAAATCTATCAGTGTTTAAATATTATGAATTTTTCCGTGCCAATATTAGCCGTGCCTTAGAGATGTGGCAATTAGATAATACGGGACTTATGGCAAATATTATTTTCCCATTGGGTATTTCTTATTATTCATTTCAAGCCATTAGTTATTTGGCGACCTTATACCAACAAACCAAAAACAATCATCAGCCCCAAACGCCATTGAGTTTATGGCAATCATTAACCTATTTTTCATTTTTTGCCACTATCTCATCAGGCCCGATTACTCGTGTGGCTTATACCAAAGGACTAAAAGACATTACTGGCAAAGAATGTGCCATGTATGACCAATTAAATGAACCAAAACCACGCCAATTATTATACCCAAAAATCGCCTTTGCCTTAATCGTGCTTGCCCTTGCCAAAAAATGGTGGCTGGCAGGGTATTTGGCAGATAATTGGGTTAATCCCGTCTTTGCCAATCCCACAGGCTTTCATAGCTTAGAAGTATTGACCGCCATTTATGGTTATACCTTGCAATTATTTTTAGATTTTTCAGGATATAGTGAGATGATGGTGGCATTTGGATTATTGCTCGGTTTTCGCTTACCCATGAATTTTAATGCCCCATTATTGGCTCATAATATTAGAGATTTTTGGGACAGATGGCATATTAGTTTATCGACATGGATAAGAGATTATATTTATATTCCCTTAGGTGGTAGTAGAAAGGGCTTTTGGTTTACTCAGCTTAATCTTATTATTGCGATGGTGTTATCAGGGATTTGGCATGGCTCAACCTTTAATTTTTTCTTTTGGGGATTATTACACGCCTTAGCCATTGCTTTATTAAATACAGGCGATTTGGCGTGCCAAAAAATAAGCGGTCATGCCAAAGGACGTAATTTTTTGGCAAATACAGGCATCATTGGTAAAACGCTGGGCGTATTAATCACTGTGCATTTTGTGGTATTTGCTTTTGTCTTTTTTAGGGCGACCACATTAGATGAAGCGTTATTGATTTTTAATGCCTTATTTTTTAATCATATTAATGTAGCATGGACAAATAACCCGCTTTATCTATTGGCGATTTTGGCATTGGCATGGCTGATTTATCCATTATTTCATCGTCATCAAACACAAATCGGTCGGCTAATTCATAAAATGCCAAGCGTGATTTTTTATGTGTTGTGCTTTATGGCATTTATGGCGGTGGTGATTTTGGCTCCGTCTGGCATTCCTGGTTTTATTTATGCAAATTTCTAAAAGACAAGATAAAGGATATTATCATGAGCGAACATAAACAAGATGAGATTAATCATATTAACAAGGCTGATATTGACAGTCAAGATAATGTCAATCAAGCAAATATTCATCGAAAAGACATTAATAAAGAAAAAATTAACAAAGAAAACATTGATACAGAAAATACAGATAAAGAAATCATTCATCAAGACGATGGTAATGATTGGGATAATGAAGTCATTATCCTAGATGATAATTTTAAACAATCCTTTATTACCACGCTCATGTTTTTGGTATTATCTACTGTCATAGGTATTTGGATAATGCAAAAATCAATCAATGCCTATTATCTACAAACTTATCATCAGCCCAGCCCATTAAATCTAATTAATAGTCCGTTATGGCAAAAAGGGGGTGATATTGGCGATGGATTGTATGCTTTTCATGATAATATCGCCAATAATATCGGCAATATGAATAAAACCATGATTGATGAGTTTAATACCAATCACGCCTATACCCCTGCTTATAAAGCCCAAATGGCAGAAAAAGCACACCAAGAGCAATTACGCCAAGAGCAAGAAAGACAATTAAAAGCCCAAGCCCTAAAAGAAAATCAAGCCCAAAATGAATTAGAACAATCTTTGACATTAAATAAAAGCCAAAAAGTATTTTTTGCTGGCGATTCGATGATGCAGGGCATTGCCCCACATATGCAAAAGTATTTACAAGGCTTAGGCGTGGATTCGGTCAATCTTAGCAAACAAAGTACCGGTTTGGCATATCCTAAATTCTTTGATTGGAATAGCACCATTAAAAATACGTTACAATCAGATAGTAGTATCAAAGTACTCATTGTCATGCTGGGGGCAAATGACCCTTGGGATATGCCAGATAAACAGGGAAAATACCTAAAATTTAATAGCGAAGAATGGATAGCAGAATATCAGGCACGCATGAAAGATATATTGGATTTTGCCAAAGAAAGGCAGGTGGGCGTGATTTGGGTAACACCGCCAAATATGAAAAAAAATAAATTAAATGAACAAATGGTTCAGCTTAATGATGTGATGATGAATGAGCTTACTCGTCATAATGTCAAAGTGATTGATGCACGTCCTATCATGGGTGGGCGTAACAATGTTTACAATGATTATCTTGAAAAAGACGGCAAAAACATTAAAATGCGTAGCGGTGATGGTATTCATTTTTCTGGCGATGGTCAGCGGATTCTTGCCAAAGAAGTGCAATCTTATTTAATCATTGAGTGATGAATTTAATCACTAAGCGATGATGTTTTTATTTGATAATTATTACTTCATTTTCAACTTAAAATGGTAATTATTTTTAGGTTGTAGGGGCGAATTGCAATTCGCCCTTGAAAAATCAATCACTTATATAAGGTTGAAAATGGAGTTGTCTATTAAAAAGAGTATTCATGAATTTAACAAAACTTAGCTTTAAGCCTACCTTATTAATCATGGCGTGCGTGTCGGTATCAGCTCATGCCAATCTAACCAACTTTGGCGAACCCAATACCAGTGCCTTAGCCCAAGCCATGACAAACCATTCGGTACATATCGTCCAACTCGGCGACAGCCACACCGCTGGCGACACCATGACGGACGCTCTAAGAAATCGCTTGCAGGGCGTGATGGGCGATGGTGGCATGGGCTGGGCGATGCCGATGTATTTTAGCGGTCAGCGTATGGCACGGTTTAGTTATGATAATGTGGATTTTTCGCCAATTTCTAGCCGTACCAATCAAAGCGAGTATTATACGCTGGGCGGACTGATTGCCAGACCCAAGGTCAATGGGGCAAGTCTAACCCTAAAACCCAAAAAAGGGGCAGAACCTGCTCAGCGTATCTGGGTGAGCATTCGTCAGCAACCGACAGACGGCAGATTTACAGGGGTGGACGCTTATGGCAAGCGGTTTGTGCTAGAAACGGCACGCAAAGACGGCACATGGCAGATGGTGAGTGTGGACGTGAATTTGCCGTTTACCATTTATAATGACAACGCCACAGGCTCGGCGATTGGCGGTTGGTGGGCGTTTAACCCCAGTGGACGTGGGGCGGTGGTATCGGCACTGGGTATCAATGGGGCGGAGCTGTCGCATTGGGGCAGATGGAATGCGCAGGCGTGGCAAAATGAGCTTGCGACCATTCGCCCCACGCTTATCGTACTCGCCTATGGCACTAATGAAGCGTATAATGGCGTGTCAGGCGAGAGCGTGCGTGCGACCTTGACCGAAAAAATCCGCCAAATCCGTGCCGTCAGTCCACGTTCGGCGGTCATGGTACTCGGCTCGCCAGAAGCTCTAAAAAGCACAGGCGGTGGGTGTGGCACACGCCCTGCCACGCTCACAGACGTGCAAACCGCCCAACGGCAAGTCGCCCAAGCCGAACGCACCTTATATTGGGATTGGCAAGGGGCGATGGGTGGCTCTTGCTCGATGAAATCATGGATAAGTCGTGGACTTGCCAGTAAAGATGGCGTGCATTTTAGTCAGTCAGGCTACACTCGTCTGGGTAATGAGTTGGCAAATGAGCTGTTGGCATTACAGGCACAAGCCCCCACGCAGTATCCGAATGCCACTTATCCTAACACCGCTCCGACATACAGCCCCAATGATGTGCCAAGTATCAGCTCAGGGCAGGGCGGTCAAGGGCGTGGGTTTATCCGCATTGAACGGGCTAATTAGTCTTTATTAAAAGGTTAAAATAGGTGTATTTAGATAATAAATACACCTATTTTTATAAAAAATAACATTGAGTATTGGCAAATTTCTCGTTATAATTTGACAAATTTTTATAGATTAAAAAGGTGTTCGTATGGCACAAGTTATCCCCTTTAACAAACTAGGCAAAGACGATGTTGAGATTGTCGGTGGTAAAAATGCGTCTTTGGGCGAGATGATTAGCAATCTTGCCAATGTTGGCGTGTCTGTGCCAAACGGCTTTGCCACGACCGCAGAAGCGTTTAACCGCTTTTTGAACGAAACAGGTTTACTTGACAAAATCAATGCCGAACTAAAAGGCTTGGACGTTGATGATGTCGAAAAACTTGCCGAAGTGGGGGCAAAAGTGCGTGGTTGGGTCATCGCCCAAGCACTGCCAAAAGACTTAGAAGATGAGATTCGCACCGCATTTGATACGCTTACAGGTGGTCAAGATGTGGCGGTGGCGGTGCGTTCATCAGCGACTGCCGAAGACTTGCCCGATGCGTCTTTTGCAGGTCAGCAAGAGACATTCCTTAACATTCGTGGCATTGACAACGTACTGATTGCCATCAAAGAAGTGTTTGCCAGTCTTTATAACGACCGTGCGATTGCCTACCGTGTACACAAAGGCTTTGAGCACGCAGGCGTGGCGTTGTCGGCAGGCGTTCAGCGTATGGTACGCTCGGAGACGGGTACGTCTGGCGTGATGTTTACGCTTGACACCGAAAGCGGATTTAATGACGTGGTGTTTATCACCGCAAGCTATGGCTTGGGCGAAATGGTGGTGCAAGGGGCGGTAAACCCTGATGAGTTTTATTTATCCAAAAAACTATTGGCAGAGAATCGCCCTGCTGTGGTTCGTCGTAATCTTGGCTCAAAACACATTAAAATGGTCTATGGCGATGAAGGTACGACCAAACGCTCCACCAAAATCGTGGACGTAGAAAAAGGCGACCGTCAGCAGTTTGCCCTAAATACCGATGAGCTAACTCGCCTTGCCAAACAAGCCCTTATCATTGAAAAACACTATGGCTGTCCTATGGATATTGAGTGGGCAAAAGACGGCGATACCAACGAATTATTCATCGTACAAGCTCGCCCCGAAACTGTCAAATCTCGCCAAGACAAAACGAGCATGGAGCGTTATGTCATCAATAGCAAGGGGGCAAAAGTCCTATGCGAAGGGCGTTCTATCGGTCAGCGTGTCGGTGCGGGCAAGGTGCGTATCGTTACCAATCTAAACGAGATGAGCAAAGTCCAAGACGGCGATGTGCTAGTGTCTGACATGACCGACCCCGATTGGGAGCCTGTGATGAAGCGTGCCAGTGCGATTATCACCAACCGTGGCGGACGCACTTGCCATGCGGCGATTATCGCTCGTGAGCTTGGCGTACCTGCCATTGTCGGCTGTGGTAACGCCACCGAGCTTTTGACAGACGGTCAGGCGGTAACGGTATCATGTGCCGAGGGCGATACGGGCTTTATTTATGACGGCATTTTGGACTTTGAAGTACAAAAAAATTCTGTCGCCAGTATGCCTGAGCTTGGCTTTAAGGTTATGATGAACGTGGGTAATCCCGACCGTGCCTTTGACTTTGCCCAAATCCCAAATGAGGGCGTAGGCTTGGCTCGTTTAGAATTTATCATTAACCGCATGATTGGCGTACACCCCAAGGCTCTTTTGAACGTGGACACCTTGCCACAAGAGACCCAAGCCCAAGTGTTTGAGCGTATCGCAGGGTACAACTCGCCTGTGGAGTTTTATATCAACAAACTCATCGAAGGTATCTCAACGCTTGCCGTGGCGTTCAAAGACAAGCCTGTCATCGTGCGTATGAGTGATTTTAAATCCAACGAATATGCCAACCTAATCGGCGGTAAGCTGTACGAACCGCACGAAGAAAACCCAATGCTTGGTTTCCGTGGGGCGAGTCGTTATATCTCGGACAATTTCCGTGATTGCTTTGAATTAGAATGCCGTGCCTTAAAATACGTCCGTGATGACATGGGGCTAACCAACGTCAAAATCATGATTCCGTTTGTGCGTACCACAGGCGAAGCTCGCCAAGTTATTGAATTACTTGAAAAAAATGGGCTAAAACGTGGCGAGAATTCTCTTGAAATTATCATGATGTGCGAATTGCCAACCAATGCCTTGCTTGCTGATGAGTTCTTGGCTTACTTTGACGGTTTTTCAATCGGCTCAAACGATCTAACTCAGCTTACGCTAGGGCTTGACCGTGATAGTGGCATTGTATCGCACTTGTTTGATGAGCGAGACCCTGCGGTCAAAAAACTGCTTGGCATGGCGATTGAAGCGTGCCGTAAACAGGGTAAATATGTCGGCATTTGCGGTCAAGGGCCGTCCGACCACCCAGACCTTGCCAAATGGCTCATGGAGCAAGGTATCAGCTCGGTATCGCTAAACCCTGATACGGTGCTGGATACTTGGTTATTTTTGGCGGATAAATGATGGTTAGGGCGTGCCTGCCCTTTATAACACTATTTACAATTCAGATATATTTTAGAAATAAACTAATCGTTTTTGCATGAAAAATGGCTAAATCTTGTTTTTCTTCGTCAAAAACTTGTCTGATAGAATAACTATCAGCCTACGTTTTTTCCTTGAAAAACGTGCGATTTTTCTCATTTTTCATTGCAAATACAAAAGGCAGGCACGCCCTATAAGACTGGGCTGTAAAAAGCTCAGTCTTTAAAATATTTTTAAAATTTTTATAAAAACCCCTTGACGAAATTTTAAAATAAGCTATAATACGCACCCATAGCAAACAAGCTAACCACTCATGCCAGTGTGGTGAAATTGGTAGACACGACGGATTCAAAATCCGTTGCCTAATAAGCGTGTCGGTTCGAGTCCGACCACTGGTACCAACTACAAACCCTTGATTTTTCAAGGGTTTTTTGTTTTTAAAAGTAAAATCATATCCCCAATCCTTTAATCCGCTATGTCATTTTCTATTTATCAATAAAAATCTTAGCAACTTAAAACCACAACCATTTTTTATCCTGTCTATTTGTGTTAAAATAAGTCATTTACCAAATCCAAAAGTGATGACTATGACACAAACATCAAAACAAGCATTAACCTTTCAACAAATTATCCTAACCCTACAAAACTACTGGGCAGAGCGTGGCTGTGTGGTCTTGCAACCTTATGACATGGAAATGGGGGCAGGGACGTTTCACACCGCCACATTTTTGCGTGCTTTAACGCCTGAAAAATGGAATGCTGCCTATGTTCAGCCGTCTCGTCGCCCAACCGATGGGCGTTATGGCGATAATCCTAACCGTTTGCAACACTATTACCAATTTCAAGTGGTCTTAAAGCCAAATCCTGCCAACATTCAAGAGCTGTATTTGGGTTCTTTGCAGGCCTTGGGCATTGATACGCTGACCCATGACGTGCGTTTTGTTGAGGATAACTGGGAGAGTCCAACGCTTGGGGCGTGGGGGCTTGGTTGGGAAGTGTGGCTAAACGGCATGGAAGTTACCCAGTTTACCTATTTTCAGCAGGTGGGTGGGATTGAGTGTTTTCCTGTAACGGGCGAGATTACTTATGGATTGGAACGCCTTGCCATGTATACCCAAGGCGTGGATAGCGTCTATGACCTTGTGTGGACGGACGGCGAGTTTGGGCGTGTGACTTATGGCGATGTGTTCCACCAAAACGAAGTGGAGCAATCTACCTATAATTTTGAACATGCAGATATTAGCAAACTTTTTGAATTATTTGACTTTTATGAGCATGAAGCCGACCGCTTGGTGGGTGTAAATCTGCCATTGCCTGCCTATGAGATGGTACTAAAAGCCAGCCATACTTTTAATCTATTGGACGCTCGTGGGGCAATTAGCGTTACCGAACGCCAACGCTTTATCTTGCGTGTGCGGACATTGGCTCGTAAAGTGGCGGAGAGTTATACCGTTGCACGAGCGAAATTGGGCTTTCCTTTGGCAGATGATGCCCATAAGCCAGAAGCGTTGGAAAAATGGTTGGTCAAAGAAGATTAAACCGATTGATTTTATAAAACAAAGATTAAGAATATTAAAGGTAAACAATGAGTACAATCCTATTTGAACTTGGCACCGAAGAGTTGCCCCCAAAATCTCTAAAAACTTTGCAAAATGCCCTATACAACCATGTCAAGACAGCATTGGGTGAGCAAAACATTGCTTTTGATGACATCAAGGCATACTCTGCTCCACGCCGTTTGGCACTACTCATCAAAGGCGTGGGCGACCATCAGCCCGACCGCACCGAAATCAAAAAAGGCCCAAATATCAAGGCAAGTTTTGATGCTGACGGGAATTTGTCTCGTGCAGGGCAGGGTTTTTTGCAAGGGCTTAACGCCAATGGTCTAAATCTTACAGCAGATGATTTAATCACCATCAGCGATAAAAAAGGTGAATACATCGCTTATGAGCTGACTATTAAGGGCAAAAAAGTTACCGACATGATGCCAAACCTTATCCAAAAGGCACTCGATGATTTGCCGATTGCCAAACGTATGCGTTCTGGGGTGAGCAAGGACGAGTTTGTCCGCCCTGTGCAATGGGTGGTACTCATGGCAGACGATACCGTAATTCCTGCACGCATTCAAGGGCATGACACAGGCAGGCAGTCTCGTGGTCATCGCTATCACGCCCCTGATTTTTTTGTGATTGACCATGCCGAGCATTATGAGAACCTACTTGCCGAGCGGTTTGTGGTGGCGGATTTTGCCAAACGCCAAGCGGACATTGTTGCCCAAGTCCAAAAACTCTCCGATGAAATCGGTGCGACTGCCATTGTCCCTGATGACTTACTTGACGAAGTTACCGCCCTTGTGGATTATCCTGTTGCCCTGCGAGCGAGCTTTCCCGAGCGGTTTTTGGCGGTTCCCCAAGAAGCCCTTATCAGCACCATGCAAGCCGACCAAAAATATTTTTGTCTCACGGACGACAATGGCAAGCTAAAACCCAACTTTATTTTTATTAGCAATATTGATAGCCTTGATAAATCTGCGGTAATTTTGGGTAATGAAAAAGTGGTACGCCCACGCCTGTCGGACGCTGAATTTTTCTTTTTGCAAGACCAAAAACGTCCGCTTGCTGACTTTGCCGAAACCCTAAAAACCCGAGTATTCCAAGACAAACTTGGCACAATTTGGGAAAAGGGCGAGCGTATCGCCAAACTGTCTGCCTTTATCAGCGAAAACTTGCGTCCGCACGGCTGGGACGTACCGACCGATGACGTGGTGCGAGCAGGGATTTTGGCGAAGGCGGATTTGGCGACCACATTGGTGGGCGAATTCCCCGAATTGCAAGGCATTGCAGGGACGTATTATGCCCATAAATCAGGCGAAAAAGCGGACGTGGCGAACGCTATTAGCGAACAATATCTGCCTAAATTTAGTGGCGATGAATTACCAAAAACGCCAATCGGTATCGCCCTTGCCTTGTCCGACCGTTTGGATACTTTGGTGGGGATTTTTGGGATTAACGAAGCTCCGACAGGCTCAAAAGACCCATTTAGCCTAAGACGAGCGAGCATTGGCATTTTGCGTATTTTGATTGAAAATAAATTGCCATTAAACCTAGCAAGCCTTGTCGGTGAAGCCATTAAAAATTATGGTAATAAAATCAATAACATGAGCGAAACTTTTAACGCTGTCATGGAATTTGTCGGTTCACGCTATCGTGCCATGTACACCGAGCAGGGCGTAGCGGTGGATACCATTCAAGCCGTGCAAGCGATAAATCCGCACATGCCCCTTGATTTTGATGAGCGTATCCGTGCCGTGCAGGCGTTTCGTGCGTTGCCACAGGCACAGGTGTTGGCAGAAAACAACAAACGTGTTGCCAATATCCTTGCCAAAGCCGACAACGTGGGCGATAGCATAGATGAGAGTCTTTTGACCGAGACGGCAGAAAAGGCGTTGTATCAGGCGATTTTGACTGCCAAAGAGACGGTAAAACCCTTGCAAGACAATGCCGATTATCAAGGGGTATTGACCGCCTTGACCGCCTTGGCAAGTCCATTGACCGACTTTTTTGATAATGTCATGGTAAATGCCGATGATGAGAATCTTAAAAACAACCGCCTAGCCTTGCTTGGGCAAGTGCGTACGCTGTTTTTGAGTGTGGCGGATATTGGAGTGCTTCAAGGTTGATAAAAAAGCCCTGCTGTTGTGGGGCTTTTGTTTGAGAATAAAAAGAGATGAAAACAACCCTAAATGAAAAGGTGATTGCTTTTTTAAAACAACATGCCAATCAAGCATTTACCGCCAGAGAAATTGCTTTGGCAATTACCAAGACGTATGCAAAAGATTTTATCGACAAACGACAAAAGTATCCAAATGAAAAAGCGTTTATCGCTCAAATGGTGGCAGAAATTGGTTCAAATCCTAAGCAATTATTAAATATGTCTAATAACATCAACATTCAAGACAAACCACGCCCAAGAATATTTTGGTATGCGTCTGATGTTGAAACGACAGATTTGGTCAGTGATAAATTACCAATCCAAGAGACGGATAACACCTTTAGAAAAGACATTCAAAAATCCAAAAATACATTGACCGAGCATGAGTTATACCCCAAACTGATAGAGTTTTTATCCACAGAATTTGGCTTGTATTGCCTAAGAATTGATGAGAAAACCTCTAAAAACAGTCATGGACAAAACGGCAATCAATGGCTACACCCTGATATAGTTGCCATGCAAGCTATTGATAAATCTTGGAAAAAAGCGGTGCAAGACTGCGTCAAAATCTCTGGGGCAAATGTGCGATTGTGGTCTTTTGAAGTGAAAAAGGAACTCAATAAATCCAACGTGCGAGCCAGCTTTTTTCAGGCAGTGAGCAATTCAAGTTGGGCAAACGAAGGTTATTTGGTCGCCAGTAGTATTGCTGAAAACGTGTCCGAAGAGTTGCGGATTTTGTCGGATTTGCATGGCATTGGCGTGATTGTGCTAAATTTAGACGACATTACAGAAAGCGAAATTGTGTTGCCTGCTAAACGTAAAACAAACATCGATTGGCAATCGGTCAATCGCATTGTTGCTGAAAATAGAGACTTTGAGCGTTATATCAAATATGTATCGGTATATTATCGTACAGGCGATATTTTTAAGGAAAATTGGAATAAATAAAAAATCCGCCCCATGACATCATCACGGGGCGGATTTAATTTAGTGCTTATTTTTGATTGATTTTGGTCATCGCTTTTTCGTAGAACTCATTGAATTTGTCTTTGGCGGTGTGGACAAATTCGCTGTCGGCTTGCTCGTCAATCATATCGCTGATTTTACCAAATAACTCTTTGGTTTTTGATTTTTGATAAACGGGCAGTCTTTGGCAAACTTCGCCAACTTTGGCACGCACTTCGCTAATAACCTTTTCATCACCTTTGGCGTCCAAAATATCGCACACCCAACCCGCTAGCTCCACGCACTCGGCTTCTTTAAAACCACGAGTGGTAACGGCAGGTGTACCAAGACGGATACCGCTTGTTACAAAAGGTGATTTGGGGTCGTTTGGCACGGAGTTTTTGTTTACGGTGATGTGAGCGTCCCCAAGCCATTTGTCCGCTTCTTTGCCTGTAATGCCTTGTTTGATAAGGCTGATTAGCATAAGGTGGTTTTCGGTACCGCCAGACACCACATCATAACCACGAGCGATAATCGTGTCCGCCATGGCTTTGGCGTTTTTGACGACTTGTTGTTGGTATTCTTTGTATTCATCGCTCATCGCTTCTTTAAAACATACCGCTTTGGCGGCAATGGCGTGCATTAAGGGGCCGCCTTGCGTACCGGGGAAGACGGCTGAGTTTAGTTTTTTCTCAATCTCTTCGTTGGCTTTGGCAAGGATAAGACCCGAGCGGGGGCCACGCAAGGTTTTGTGGGTGGTGGTGGTTGTTACGTCCGCAATCTGCACGGGGTTCGGGTACACGCCTGCCGCCACAAGCCCTGCCACGTGTGCCATATCCACCATAAGATACGCACCAACTTCATCGGCAATCTCACGAAACTTTTGCCAGTCCATAACTTGGCTATATGCCGAAAAGCCAGCGATAATCATCTTGGGCTTATGTTCACGGGCTAGGCGAGCCACTTCATCATAATCAATCAAGCCGTCATCGGTAATACCATAATGCACGGCATTATAAGTCTTGCCAGAGAACGACACGCTTGCCCCATGTGTCAAGTGTCCACCGTGGGCAAGGCTCATGCCAAGCACAGTATCGCCTGCTTCTAGTAGGGCAAGATAAACGGCGGCGTTGGCATTAGACCCTGAGTGTGGTTGTACGTTGGCATAGTCCGCCCCAAACAGCTCTTTGGCACGGTCAATGGCAATCTGCTCAATCACGTCTACGTGTTCACAACCGCCATAATAGCGTTTGTTGGGGTAGCCTTCGGCATATTTGTTGGTTAGGTTTGAGCCTTGGGCTGCCATGACGGCAGGCGAGCAGTAGTTTTCTGACGCAATCAGCTCAATATGGTCTTCTTGACGCTGCCCTTCGGCATCAATGGCGGTGGCAATCTCAGGGTCAATGGCGTGTAGGGAGATGTCTTTGAACATAAAAAATCCTTAGGTTGGAAAGATTAGAAATGAAATGGCATAAATAAACATGCTAAGTGTATCATATTTTGTCTAAAATGGCAGGGGTATTTTTTGGGGTAAGAACGATTGTTTTAACCTTTAAAAGAAAAAACAAAAAAATCAAGACAAATACCCCATAATATGATAGATTAACCTGTTTTTGATAATTATTTTTTTGAATAATTACTCTAAAATAAACATTATTTTATATCATTTCAATAATTCATGGGGAATGCGTATGCTAACCTTTATTGGGCTTGCGATTATCGTGATAATCGTGGCACTTCTTTTGACCGAAAAGGTCTCGCCTGTGATTGCGATGGTCATTGTGCCACTTATTGGGGTATTGGTGGCAGGCTTTGACTTAGGTCAGGTCAAGGATTTTTATACTGATGGCACACGTTCGGTGATTCAGATTGTCATCATGTTTATTTTTGCCATTTTGTTTTTTGGCATCATGAGTGATGTGGGGCTGTTTCGTCCGCTCATCAATGGTTTGGTTAAGCTCACTCGGGGTAACATCATTGCCGTGAGTGTCGGCACGGTGTTGGTGTCGGTGGTGGCACAGCTAGATGGAGCGGGGGCGACCACGTTTTTGCTTGTTGTACCTGCCTTGTTGCCTTTGTATAAAAAATTGCACATGAACCCTTATATGCTGTTTTTATTGCTGGCGGCCAGTGCCGGCGTGGTCAATATGCTCCCTTGGGGTGGCCCGACAGGACGAGTGGCAACGGTTCTAGAAATGGACGTAAACGAGCTGTATCAGCCCTTGTTTAGTGTGCAGGTCATTGCTTTGACGTATATTGTGGCGTTGGCGGTGTTTTTGGGTTTGCGTGAAAAAAGACGTATTACCAAAGAATTTGGCGTATTGCCTGATGTGGGCGAGCTTATCGCTCCTGCCCAAATGACGGACGAAGAGACACGCCTTGCCAAACCAAAGCTGTTTTGGGTCAATGTGGTGATATTTATCCTAGCGATGGCGGTGCTATTTTCGGGCAAATTGCCACCTGGTTATGTGTTTATGATTGCCACGTCGGTGGTGCTACTCATCAACTATCGCAATCCCAAAGAACAGCTTGAACGCATTAATGCTCATGCAGGCGGGGCGATTATGATGGCAAGCATCATCTTGGCGGCAGGGACGTTTTTGGGGATTTTAAAGGGAACGGGTATGCTTGATGCCATTGCCAATGATTTGGTCAAAATCCTGCCAAATGCCATGTTGCCATACCTACACATCATCATCGGTATGCTGGGCGTACCCTTGGAGCTGGTACTTAGCACGGACGCTTATTATTTTGGGCTGTTTCCTGTGGTGGAACAAATCACCAGCCAAGCTGGGGTCGCCCCGACATCGGCAGGCTACGCCATGCTTATCGGCAGTATCGTGGGGACGTTTGTTACGCCGCTATCGCCTGCGTTGTGGATGGGCTTAGGTCTTGCCAATTTGTCAATGGGTAAGCATATCCGCTATTCTTTCATGTGGATTTGGGGCTTGTCGGTGGCGATTTTGGCAAGTGCGATTGTCATTGGGGTCATTCCTTTGGCATAAGGCTAATATCAGCCAACAACAACCGCTCAATGTGATTTGGGCGGTTTTTATTGCAAATTTGTCTTTCCTGCCGAGAATTTTTATGAAAAATCCGTCAAAAACACTTCCTGCACCAACACCGCTCGCCCTTGCCAATCATAAACCGTATTTCGTCCCCAATGTTCATTATTATCAAAAAAGTAAGTGCGAGCATGGGGCAGATTTTTGTTGTGTTTAAACATGACATAGCCAATCGGCGTACGTTTTAAGTGGCGTAGGCGTTTGGCATTGCCGACTAGACTTGTCAAGGGAAATATGCTTTTGGCACGCACCCACGCCACGTCATCATCGCCAAACAGCTCTACTTCACGCACCCACGCAAGGGTAGGGCGGTGGACAGGCAGTCCTAAGAGTTTTTTGGTGGTGAAATCAATTAACTGATGACCTTCATGTATCACGTTTACACGCAAGGCTTGCCCTGCTCGCTGTTCTAATAAGGCGGTCAGCGAGCCGTGAGAGTAGAGATAAGGGGTTAGGGTGGTGGGTGGCGTAGGCATGATAAATTTTTGTGAAATTTGGCAAATTTTAGCACAAAATGACCAATGTAGGGGCGAGATGGGGCGATTTTTGAGATGTTTTGTTACAATTTGGCAGATTTTTCAAAAAATTTTTAGAAAAAATCAAACATCATCATCAAGACAATTTATACATCCCATTTTGAGAAAATCGCCCCACTTTTCAAAGGGTTATCACATCGCTTGTCTTAATTATCATCAATTTTTATAATGAAAAAACCAACATCATTTTTTTAAAAAATAGTCATAATTTAAGCAGGCTATTGGATAAATGCCAAACTTTTGGGTATGCTAGGCACATGAAAAACAAACGAGCAATACAGATGGTTTTGCATTGCTTTTTTCATAAGTTGGCAGTTTTGTCATTCACGGTCCTAGACCCATGAACCTATAAGGAAAATTCTCATGACTTACCAATCCGCCCTAGAACACGTTCGTAACGTTAAAGCCAAATTAGGTGGCACTTGGGACGCTATCCGCCCAGAAGATGCCGCTCGCATGATTGTCCAAAACCGCTTCAAAACAGGTCTTGACATCGCCAAATACACCGCAAGCATTATGCGTAAAGACATGGCGGAATATGACGCTGACAACACCAAATACACCCAATCATTAGGTTGCTGGCATGGATTTATCGCCCAACAAAAAATGATTGCCAACAAAAAATACTTCGGCACAACGAGCAAACGCTACATCTACCTATCAGGCTGGATGGTTGCAGCCCTTCGCTCTGAGTTTGGTCCACTACCTGACCAATCTATGCACGAAAAAACTGCTGTGCCAAAGCTGATTGAAGAGATTTACACGTTCTTACGCCAAGCAGATGCCAAAGAGCTAAACGACTTGTTCCGTGCCTTACAAAAAGCCGAGCAAGCAGGCGACACCGCTAAGGTAAAAGAGCTAGAAAATCAAATTGACAACTTTGAAACCCACGTTGTGCCAATCATCGCTGACATTGATGCAGGTTTTGGTAACGAAGAAGCCACTTACCTACTTACCAAGCAAATGATTGAAGCGGGTGCGTGTGCCATTCAAATTGAAAACCAAGTCTCAGATGCCAAGCAGTGCGGACACCAAGCAGGTAAAGTTACCGTACCACACGAAGACTTTTTGGCAAAAATCAACGCCGTGCGTTATGCGTTCTTGGAGCTTGGCGTGGACGAGGGCGTGATTGTTGCCCGTACCGACTCAGAAGGTGCTGACCTTACCCAAAAAATCCCTGTCAGCCGTGAACCAGGCGACCTAGCGAGCAAATACATCAGCTACCTAGAAACCACCGAAATTGACATCTCAGAAGCTAAGGAAGACGAAATCCTTATCAAGCGTAACGGCAAGCTACACCGCCCAACTCGCCTAGCGTCTGGCTTGTATCAGTTCCGTGAGGGTACACAGCACGACCGTGTGGTACTAGACTGCGTAACTTCGCTCCAAAACGGTGCGGACATGATTTGGATTGAGACCCCAACCCCAGACGTGGCAGGCATTGCAAGTTTTGTGAATGACATCAAAAAGCAAGTGCCAGATGCTAAACTTGTGTACAACAACTCTCCGTCATTTAACTGGACAATCAACTTCCGCCAACAAGCCTATGACCGCTGGGTTGCCGAGGGCAAAGACGTATCAGGCTATGACCGTGCCAAGCTAATGGACGCTCAATATGACGACAGCGAGCTTGCCCGTGATGCGGACGAAAAAATCCGTACCTTCCAAGCAGATGCTGCCCGTGAAGCAGGTGTGTTCCACCACCTAATCACGCTACCGACTTACCACACCGCCGCTCTATCTACTCACGAGCTGGCAAAAGGCTACTTCGGTGATGAGGGTATGCTTGCCTATGTGGCTGGCGTTCAGCGTAAAGAAATCCGTGGCGGTATCGCTTGTGTGAAACACCAAGCCATGGCAGGTTCTGACATTGGCGATGACCACAAAGAGATTTTCTCTGGTGAGAACGCTCTTAAAGCAGGTGATGCGAGTAAAAACACCATGAACCAATTTGGCGGTTGAGACCTACTCGGCTAAACGCTACTGCTTCGTCAAACTCGCTCGTAGTACTACTTGTACAACTTCGCTCGTTTTTCTCGCATTAGCATTTATCCGCTTGGTCTGTCAAATGAATAAAAAACGGTGTTTTGCTGTTAAGGTAGAACACCGTTTTTGTTTAAATTATCCGTTCGGTGCGGATTTGTAGGGGCAAATTGCAATTTGCCCTATTATCCAAATTTCATCATTATTTTATTTTAAGGACAAAATTATGGCTACCCAACGCATTACCAAAGGCTCGCTTGCCATTGACAAAATTTTATTTGACTTTATTGAAAATGAAGCCCTGCCTGTCGCCAAACTTGACAGCGACACTTATTGGAAAAATTTTGAGCAGGTTGTGCTTGACTTGACCCCAAAAAACAAAGCCTTGCTTGCTCGCCGTGATGAACTGCAAGCCAAGATTGACGATTGGCACAAAAACAACGCCTATGAATTGTCATCTTACAAAAATTTCTTAACCGAAATCGGCTATCTTGAACCCGAAGTTGCTGATTTTGAGATTAGTACCCAAAACGTGGACGATGAGATTGCCACCATTGCAGGAGCTCAATTGGTCGTGCCTGTGCGTAACGCCCGCTATGCCCTAAACGCAGGTAACGCCCGTTGGGGTTCGCTGTATGATGCGTTGTACGGTTTTGACGTGATTCCTGAGACAGACGGAGCTGAAAAAGGCAAAGGTTATAACCCTGTGCGTGGGGCGAAGGTTGTGGCATTTGCCAAGAATTTTCTTGATGAAACATTCCCCCTAGCGGACGGCTCGCACGCTGATGTAACGTCTTACACCATAAAAGACGGTAAATTATCTGCCAAAATTGACGATAAAGTAACCACTTTAACCGAAAATAAAGTAGTCGGCTACAATGGTACGCCTGACAATCCTAGAGAAATTATCCTAAAAAACAACGGCTTACACGTCATTATCCAAATTGACCCAGAAAGCCCAATCGGCAAAGACGACAAAGCAGGGGTCAAAGACGTGGTGCTAGAATCTGCCGTTACCACCATTCAAGACCTAGAAGACTCTGTGGCGGCGGTAGATGCCGAAGAAAAAGTAGAAGGCTATCGCAACTGGCTTGGGCTAATGAAAGGCAATTTGTCCGAAACCTTAGAAAAAAATGGCAAAACCATTACCCGTACCCTAAACGCTGACCGCACTTATACTGACTTAAATGGCAATGCTAAGACCCTGCACGGGCGTTCGGTCATGCTACTTCGTAACGTGGGGCATTTGATGACAAACCCTGCTATCCTAGTGGGTGGCGAAGAGATTTTTGAAGGGATTATGGACGCACTTATCACGCCCATGCTCTCTGCCGTTGACATTCGTGGCGAGAATACCTTGCGTAACTCTCGCACAGGCTCGATGTATATCGTCAAGCCAAAAATGCACGGCTCGGACGAAGTGGCGTTTGCCGTTGAGCTGTTCTCTCGTGCCGAAGAAGCCATTGGCTTGCCCAAAAATAGCCTAAAAATGGGCATCATGGACGAAGAGCGTAGAACTTCTGCCAACCTTAAAAACTGCATCGCCCAAGCCCGTGAGCGGACGATTTTTATTAACACCGGCTTTATGGACAGAACGGGCGATGAGATTCACACCGCCATGCACGCAGGGGCGTTTGTGCGTAAGGGCGAGATTAAGGGGCAGGCGTGGTTTGGGGCGTATGAAGAGCGTAACGTCTCAATCGGTCTAAAAGCAGGACTGCGTGGCAAAGCCCAAATCGGCAAAGGCATGTGGCCTAAGCCTGATGAGCTTGCCGATATGTATCGCACCAAGATTGAGCACCCCCAAGCAGGGGCAAACTGTGCATGGGTACCGTCTCCAAGCGGTGCGGTGATTCACGCCATTCATTATCACAAATGCAATGTCATGAACCGTCAAGAAGAGCTTGCACGCCTTGCCACGCCTAGCCTTGATGACCTTTTGACCATTCCGCTTGCCACCGACACAAACTGGACAGCAGACGAAAAACGCCGTGAACTTGAAAACAACTGCCAAGGCATTTTGGGCTATGTGGTGCGTTGGGTTGATTTGGGCGTGGGTTGCTCCAAAGTGCCTGATATCAACAACGTGGGGCTAATGGAAGACCGTGCCACCTTGCGTATCTCATCTCAGCACGTCGCCAACTGGCTCGCTCACGGTGTCGTAACTGCCGATGAAGTGTGGGACACCCTAAAACGCATGGCAAAAGTCGTGGACGAACAAAACGCATCTGACCCTGCCTATCGTCCAATGTCGGCTGATTTTGATAATAACATTGCCTTTCACGCTGCCGCCGACCTTATCTTTAAGGGGGCGACCGAGCCGTCTGGCTATACCGAGCCACTGCTACACAAGGCAAGATTAAAGCTAAAAGGGTATCAGGGCGACTGATAAACCGCCCTATGGCTAAACAAAAACCCCAAATTAGTTTGGGGTTTTTGGGTTTTTTGGTAAATGATAGTTGCCACAGACAGTAGGGTGCGTAGTACGCACCAATAAGATTTTTCACTTAAAAGGTGCGTGGTACGCACCCTACCACTAAAATAATATCAACTTATAACATTTAATACTTTTAGATCTCTTTGTAACTGATCAAAGCACTCTTCATTGAGTAGAGATAACAAATCATCAAGATTATGCTGAGAAATAATCTCATTGATTTTTCTCAAAAAATAATTGCTGGCATCTGGGTGCCAACTAGAACACAAAGACAACATACCTGTATAGTGTATCAACAGCTCTAGCGGATGACGCTCCAAAATTGTAAAATCATAATCTACCATATAGATGATTTCTAAATGATTCTTTTCTTCGGGGCGAAAATCTCTACAGAATCCCATATAGACATAAAGCAAACAATCTAAAACCTCATAATAGGCATTGCTTAAATCGTTCATATTTGGTCTCACTTTTGGTTTGATTGTTGTCAGCAACTTTGATGTTAATTCTAGAAATGGGTTTATAACTAAATAGGTTTTTACTTTCTATGAGATTATTCACTTTCTTCATAAAGCATATCTAAAAACTCATCAAAGCTGTTGGCGATAGGAAAAACAATGTTTTTGTCTTGACCGTATTGATTGATAAAGGTGTCTTCGTGTCTCATTAGACGAACAGGAGGGTTGTTTGTGCTTAAATCTGGACGGTAATCAAAACAAATACTATCTCCATAAGCAGTAACACCAAATAGCACAAGATTTTCGTATGAATAAGAATCACCACACCATTGAAAGTCCGCCATGTTTTCAGAAAAATCATCACCAAAGCTTAAAAAATATATATCAGTTGAACTTATTAAACCATCTAAATTTATAAAATCAAACCTATTATTATAAAGCCTTAAGCCATTATGTTTTGATATTAGCTCAACATAAGAATTTGGAAGGGTAATATTATACTCTTTCTCAAAATCTCTAATTAATTGAATATCTGCTTGACCATTGTCATCAATAATTTTTAATTGTTTCATGATTTATCTACTTTCACTTAAAGAGCCTTCGGCAGTATGTTTTACATTCTAGATATTTATGGGATTATTCACTTTCTTCATAAAGCATATCTAAAAACTCATCAAAACTGTTAGCAACTGGAAAAATAACCATCTTTTCTTGACCGTGTTCATCAGTAAAAGTGTCTTCGCAATCAACCAAGCAAACAGGAGGATTGTTTGAGCTTAAGTCTTGTCGGTAATCAAAACAAATGCGGTCTCCCAAGGCATTAATACCAAATGGAATAATGTTTTCGTGCTCATAAGGATCTCCACTCCACTGATAATCAACTATTTTATCATACCAAGCATCGCCAAAGATTAAAAAATATATCTCTGTTGAATCAATAGTGCCTTCTATATCTACAAACTCAAACCTATTATTATAAAGCCTTAGACCATTATGCCTTGAGATTAACTCAACGTAAGGTGTTGGAAGGGTAATATTGTACTCTTCTTCAAAATCCCTAATTAATTGAATGTCCGTTTGACCGTTGTCATCAAGAATTTTTAACTGTTTCATTGTTTATCTACCTTCACTTAAAGCACCTTCGCCAATATGTTTTACGGCATCGTTATGTATTTTTGATGGAACTAGTTCCGTAGGGTGCATACCACGCACCTTTTAAATAAAAAAGCACATTAGTGTGTCATACGTATTACTATCTAGTTAAATCATGGTTTTATTAGGTTTGTCAAAAACCCAAATCACAACCTTGCCAACCACAAATTCACCCCAAACCCAATAAATAAACACCCCACGCCAAACATCGCCAAAGTCATGATAATCGGGCGAGAGCCAAAGACATCGGCAAGTTTTTTGCCACTAAATACCAAAAGGAGCAAATACAAAAAGCTGACAAGTTGCAAAATCACCGCCAGCACAAAAAACGTCAAAAACGGCTTGTCATAAGTTGGGCTGACAAATTGCACAAAAAACGACAAGAAAAACAAAATCGCCTTGGGATTGGTAAGGCTTAATGATAGCGAGCGGTAAAAATGGTTTTGGTTTTGGACTTTGGGCGGATTAAAACTTTTACCCACAATGGCGTGGCGGTTTTTGAAGGTGTGATACGCCCCAACGATAAGCCGTGTCCCAAGATACGCCAAATAGCACCCACCGATGAGCTTGATGACATCAAAGACCGCAGGGTAGAGTTTGAGTAGCGTCCCCGCCCCAAAGACGGTTGCCAGTATGAGTATCGTATCGCCCACCAAAATCCCCGACATCGCCCCCATGCCCGCTCGCCTGCCTTGACTTGCCGACACCGATAGGCAGTATAGGCTGTTTGGACCGGGTAGGGTGATGATGATAATTACGCCAACAAGGTAAGTGGCTAGGTCTGTGATGCCGAACATGAAATTACACTCAAAAAAATGGGGGTGATGAGATTTGATTATATTGGGATTGGGGGTACTTGCCATTGTCAACATGTTATTGAAAACTAATAAAAACCCGATGATTTATTCCGTTTTTTAACAGATGTTTTCATTGTAAACGCCAAAGATAAGCACACCCTAATCAATCGGTAAATGACGGCGTCGCTTTTCTTGTTTGATTGCATCCCAAAGTGTTTGCCATTGCTGTTGTGCGTCGGGGTGGTTCACGTTAATGGGCTGGATGTTCGGTAAACGTGTTTGAATGGTGTAATCACGCAATTTTTCTGTGGGGTTATTACGCAAACGCCACTTGCCGATGTAATCGCCCGTTTTTAAATTCACACTGTCTTGACCTGCACCGTCATTTGCCGCGTTGCCCAAAGCCCAAAAATCGTAGCCTATGTATTGCATTTTGCCATTGGCGGGATTGTGGGCGTAGTGGTAACGGCTGCCGTGTCGCATTGCGCTACACGATACGATAAAACCCACACGCGCATTGTTTAAATGGGGCGGTTCATCGCAAACATTGTGTTCTGTGATGACTTTGTTTTGGCTGGATAATTTGATGTGCAACACGTCATCTTGCAGCCAAACGCGGTCGGGTTTGCCGTCGCCGTCCAAGTCTTTGCTGATGGACTGTTCTGTGGCGTGGGCGTGGTGGCTCAACAGTGCCAATAAGCCGATAAGTGCATATTTTTTCATGATGTTTTCCTGTTTATGCTGTCTGAGAATTGATTATTTCTGTATGTGTTTGCAGGTTGCCGGCAAATTATTTGCAAACCATCTCTGAAACAGTTTTGCCATGCCATGTTACCGTTACCCGACCTTTGATGTACTCTGATTCGGCGACATCACGCACTTCATATTGCCAGCCGTTTGGACGCGTAAACGTGTAAACCGAATGCAAATACCGCCCTGTGCCGTCTATGCGGACATCGCCATTTTGCAAAAACAAATCAGGCGTTGCACGCGATTTTGACCATGCGGTGTAGTGGTAGTCGTTGTCATGGTTGCTCACGGCGATGTTGATTTTGTCGCTGCGGCAGACGAATACGTCTTTGCTTTGGTGCTTGCCGCAAAAACGGTATTTTTGTTTGAATGCGGTTAATTGCTTGCCGTTTAAGGTGAATGTATCGGTGGGCGTGGACTGAATGATTTTGTCATCGTCATTGTCATCTACTTCTTCGCAACGCCATTTGGCACGCAGTTGCTGTGGTGTGGCGGTAAACACTTTGTCCAGCGTGCAGCTAGCACGGTATTGCGAGATTTTGTCTTGCTTGATGCTCCACCAGCGTGTGGTTTCGCCGTTTTGGTATTCTTCGCAGCTTTCGCCTGCTTCCACCCATTTGCCCTGAAACACAGCAGGGATTTCGTTTTTCGGAGCTGCCTGAATGCGGGTGGCAGTGAACAATAAAGCCAATAAAATCAATGGTTTTTTCATGATTAAATCTCTCCAAGATGGGTGTTTATGCTCAACCGTTTTAAAAAGTCAGTCATCCGTAGATTTGGTATAATCCACCAATTTTAAATTTAAACTTACCCATCTGCAAATCCTAAACCTTATAATTCGTCGGGTCTTTCTCGTCTTGCTTACCAACATCATCAAAAAACGCCCCAAGCACATTATCCCGAGCGGTATTATAATGGGCAAATGCTTGACAAGTGGTAGATAAGTCGCCTTGCCAAGCAGGTATCACACTTTTCATTTTGCCAAAGCGGTTTGGCACGTCAGGCATGGTTTTGGCGAACTCTACCGCACGCAGGGCATCATCACGGCTGTTGCACACCAGTGCCATGTCGCACCCAGCTTCTATGGCGGATTTGACCCGAGCGGTGACGTCCCCTGCCACGTGGGCGGCTTTCATGGATAAATCGTCCGAGAACAGCACACCGTCATAACCCATTTTATCCCGTAAAATCTCTTGGAGCCATACTTTTGAAAAGCCTGCTGGCTTGTCATCAATTTGACTAAAAATGACGTGGGCAGGCATGAGAGCGGATAGTTTGGCAAGGTTGTTTTTAAAAGTGATTAAATCACACCCCCAAATCTCATCTAGCGAACGGTCATCTACCGCATCGGAGACGTGCGAGTCAGGGGCGATAGAGCCATGACCGGGGAAGTGCTTGCCTGTGGCTTTCATGCCGGCGTTATTCATACCATCTATAAAGCGTGATGACAGGGCGGTAACGACTTGGGGGTCGGCATGAAACGCACGGTCGCCAATGACAAGGCTACACCCATTGATGTCCATCACAGGGGCAAAGCTGATATCCACGCCCACCGCCAAGACTTCACACGCCATCAGATAGCCTGTATCATAGGCAAGCGATAGGGCAAGCTGTTGGTTATTATCATAAATCTCGCCCAGTCGCCCCATCGCAGGCAAGGGCGTAAAACCGTCCCTAAATCGTGCCACTCGTCCGCCTTCTTGGTCAGCACTGATGATGAGATTGGGATTGACCGCTCTCATGCTGTCGGTCAAAGCTCGCACTTGGGTAGGGTCTTGTACGTTGCGTTTAAATAAAATCACCCCACCCAATGCGTCATTTGCCAAAAATGCCTTATCGTCATCGGTGAGCGTCAAGCCGTCCACGTCCGCCATGATGATACCAGTTGCCATAAATCGCCCCATAAGAAGTTAAAAGGCTTATTATGCCATGAAACGGCAAAAACGCCACAAAATCTGTGTAACTTTTCCCAAAAAACATCACAAAATAAAGACACACAAGTAATAAAGATATGTTATGATAAGTCATTTTTAATTTGTCAGTTGTGACAACCGTGTTTGGAAGTACTATGATGTCAAAAAAACAACTTTTTTTATCAGGGGTGGCAACAGTCATCGCAGGCGGTTTGTTTGCCCAAAGTTATGTGGGCGTGGCGATGGCACAGGACAAAGTCGGGTTTGAGCCGACTGCTGAACAAAAAGTCACCACCCGTCAAGTGTCATTATTATTGGATAAAGCCCATTATCTAGAACAGCCCCTAAATCAGCAAATGGGGGCGAAGATTTTGACCATGTATTATGACCAGCTTGACCCATCACGCACGCTGTTTTTGCAGTCGGACATCGATGAGTTAAATGCCAAATATGCCGATAATTTTGCCGAACGCCTAAAACGTGGCGACTTGTCGGCAGGGATTGAAGTGTTTGAGCGTTATCGCACACGTTCCAATGAGTATTATGATTTTGCCAAAGAGTTTTTAAAAACCGATGTCAATCTAAACACCGACAAAACCATCGTGCTAGACCGTGAAGAAGCCCCACGTTTTAAGAGTGTTGATGAGCAGCGAGAGTTTTGGCAAACGCAGACCACCTATGCACTCATTGGGCTAACACTTGGTCAAGAAGATGATAAAGCAAAGGACAAGGCATTTTTGGACAATCCTGAGTTGGCTCGGGGTCAGGATTTGGTGCGTGGCGATGAGCGTACGCCCACCGAGATTTTGCTAAACCGCCTAAACCGTCAGCAAGAACAGCTTGCCCGCCTAAAAAATGATGAAATCATGGAAACGATTTTAAATGCGGCGACCTTGACCTACGACCCACACAGCAACTATTTTGCTCCTGTGCAAGCCAATGAAATGCAAATCCAGTCAAATTTGCAATTAGAAGGCATTGGCGTATCCATTCGCCCTGACCGCAAAAACCCTGATTATATCCGTATCGTAAGCCTAGTCGATGGCGGGCCTGCCCAAAAAACAGGACAAGTCCAAGCCAATGACTTGATTTTGGGGGTTGCCCAAGATGGCGAGAGCATGGTGGATACGGTTGGATTTAGCACCCGTGAGATAGTGGCACTCATTCGGGGGGCGAAGGGTACGTCTGTTACCATTCGTGTCAAACAGCCCAACACGCCTGACAGTTCGGCTCGTACAGTTACCATCGTGCGTGACGTCATCAAACAAGAAGAGTCAGGGGTACATCACCGTGTGATTGAAGTGCCTTATGATGGTGGCATCAAGCGTGTGGGCGTGTTAGAGATTCCCAGTTTTTATCTTAACTTTGCCGCACGTCGTAGTGGGGCAGGGGCGGACGAGTATCGTTCGGTGAGCCTAGACACCGAAAAAGCCATCAAGGCGTTAAATGAGCAAAACATTGATGGCATGGTGGTGGATTTACGCAATAACCCCGGTGGTTCGCTCGATGAAGTCGCCAAAATGCTGGGACTGTTTATCAAAGAAGGGCCTTTGGTGCAAATCCGTGATAACAAAGGCAATGTGCAGGTATTTGCCGATAAAGACGGTGGCAAACAGCTCTATGCAGGCGAGATGGCAGTGCTTATCAATCTAGGCTCGGCATCAGCATCAGAGATTTTCTCGGCAGCGATTCAGGATTATGGGCGTGGACTGGTGGTGGGCAGTACAACCACGGGTAAAGGCTCGGCACAGGTGCAGCGTGATGATTTGGCACTCGGGTCGATGACGCTCACACAGCGTAAATTTTATCGTATCACGGGCGGTAGCACCCAAAACAAGGGCGTGGTGCCTGATGTGCCACTGGTGAACATCTATGAAGGCATTGAATTTGGTGAGCGTGAGTACAAAAACCCCTTGGAGTGGGACACCATCAAAACCACGCCATTCATGGCACATGGCAAATACTCCAAGGATTTGATGGCATCGCTCATCGCATCATCAAAGGCACGCCAAGAGAGTAATCCACAGTTCAAATACCTAACGGCATTGAACGACATCCGTGCCATGGATGATGATAAAAAACCTGCCGATGTGGACATTGACAAACGCCGTGCCAAGCGTGACCTTATCGAGCAAAAAACCTTGGCTGCCGAAAACGCCCGTCGTCAAGCCACAGGCGAGACCCCATTTACCGACTGGTCGACGTATCAGGCGAGTATGGATGCCCTAGCCGAAGAGCGTAGCTTGATGAAAGAAAACGAACGCCCACAATTGCCCGAGAGTGAAGCGTTTGTCATCGAAGCGGCGACCTTGATGTTTGAAGCCAAAGACAAAAAGACATTGGTGGAGTAATGCAAGAATAAAAGCAAGCAAGGGTAGAATAAAGCATGGCGGATTTGTCATGCTTTTTTACTAAATTTTATCGTTATCCCCTAGGATTTTTATCAAAACTTGGTTATAATAAAAAAGATTTTGACCGATAAAACGGCAAAATTATGAACTTATTCATCCATTTATTTTAAGGAAATATCATGGCTATTGAACGCACACTTTCTATCGTAAAACCAGACGCAGTGGGTGCCAACCACATCGGCGAGATTTTCTCTCGCTTTGAAAAAAATGGTCTAAAAATCATCGCTACTAAGATGAAGCATCTATCAAAAGAAGAAGCTGAAGGTTTTTATGCTGAGCATAAAGAGCGTGGTTTTTTTGCTGACCTAGTGGCATTCATGACGTCAGGTCCTGTGGTGGTGTCTGTCCTAGAAGGCGAAAATGCGGTACTTGCTCACCGTGACATCCTAGGTGCGACCAACCCAAAAGAAGCAGCCGCTGGCACCATCCGTGCTGACTTTGCCACCAGCATTGATGAGAACGCCGCTCACGGTTCTGACAGCACCACATCTGCTGAGCGTGAGATTGCTTATTTCTTTGCTGATAACGAAGTTTGCCCACGCACTCGTTAATTTTGCCAAGCAAAAACTGTTAAGCAAAAACTGTTCGGCAAAACTGCTAAGCAAATAAAAACCGAGCCATGATAAATGGTTCGGTTTTTTGATAAAACAAAAATTAGGGCGTGCCTACCTTTGGTATTTGCAATGAAAAATGAGAAAAATCGCACGTTTTTCAAGGAAAAGTCCGCAGTTGATATTGAAATATCAACAAGGATTTTGACTTCGAGCCACAATCCGACCACTTAAACTGGGTAAATTTAAGAATTATACTTAACTTTTTAAATTAAGTGGTCGGATAGCCATTTTTCATGCAAAAATTAATTTAAAGTGTTAAGCTTTTACCTTATTTTATAAAATGTTATCAATGGTAGGCATGCCCTAGTCAAAGACCACGGTTTTATTACCATCTAGGATGATACGGTCTTCTAGGTGCCATTTGACCGCACGAGCGAGTACTTCACGCTCAATGTCTCGCCCAAGCTCTCGTAGCTCTGCCACATCAAAGGCATGACTGACACGCTCCACGCCTTGCTCGATGATAGGGCCTTCATCAAGCTCGCTTGTCACATAGTGAGCGGTCGCCCCGATGAGCTTCACCCCTTTATCAAAGGCTTGTTTGTAAGGGTTTGCCCCCACAAAGGCAGGTAAAAATGAGTGATGAATGTTGATGACTTTGCTCTCCCACTTATCGACAAAACTTGGCGTAAGAATCTGCATATAGCGAGCCAGTACCAGTAAATCATTGCCCTGCATGACTTCATTGATTTTGTCGTAGGCTTCGTCTTTGTTGTCTTTATTAACAGGAATATGCACAAAAGGAATGCCAAAGCTCTCAACATCGGCACGCAACTCTTCGTGATTGGAGACGACTTTGGTAATCTGACAAGGCAATGCTCCACGGCTATAACGCCACAAAAGTTCTAACAAGGCGTGGTCTTCTTTGGACACCAAAATCCCCACTTTTTTGACATCAAAACTACAAGACAACCGCCAACTCATTTGGTATTTGTCAGCGACATTTTTGGCAAAGGTGTCAAGCAAGGTCTGTTTTTTGTCCGCCAAATCTTCTACATGAAATTCTACTCGCATAAAATATTTACCACCATAGGCTTCGGTCGTGTGTTGGTCAAGCGAGATGATGTTTGCCCCGTGATGATACAAAAAGCCAGACACCGCTTGGACAATGCCTGCTTGGTCGGCACAAGTTACCAAAAGTCGTGCAATGTTTTGATTCATGGTCTTACTCTGTTTTCATTAAAAAAGTGCTAATTTTACCACCATATGAGTCCGATGGGGAAATTTTTTGATAAAAGATGTTGTTTTGGATTTTAAAATGGGGTGTGTTGATTTTTCTAAA